>DAIQQI010000008.1:0-24920 GCA_036786925.1 Steroidobacteraceae bacterium | reverse complement strand
GATATCACGGCGTTTCTGTTCGATCAGCTCGGCCTCAACTGGCAAGCGGTGCCAGTCAACGTCAGCCCTTGAGCTTGCGCAGCTTCTCGAGCATCTTGAGCTGGGCAACCGCCCTGACAAGCTCCGCGAGCGCCTCGGCCTGTTCGACCTTGTCGATGTTGCCTTTCAGAGCCTCTTCCGCGCGCAGCTTGGCTTCCTGGGCCTTGGCTTCGTCGAGGTCTCTTGCGCGTGCCGCGGTGTCGGCCAGCACGGTGACCTTCTTCGGCTGCACTTCGAGCGCGCCGCCGCCGACATAGAAGCTCTGCTCGCCGCCTTCGGGCAGCTGCACGCGAACTTCGCCGGCCTTGAGCAGCGTCAGCAGTGGCGCATGGCGCGGAGCGATGCCGAGCTCGCCCTGCGAGCCGGGCGCGAACACCATCGTCGCAGCTCCGGAGAAGATCTCTCCCTCGGCGCTGACGATGTCGACGTGGATGGTGTGCTTGTTAGCTTCGGCCATTTTGCTCTGCCTGCTGGCTTACTGAATCGTCTTGGCTTTTTCGGCCACTTCTTCGATCGTGCCGACCATGTAGAACGCCTGCTCGGGCAGGTGGTCGTAGTCGCCTTCGAGAATGCCCTTGAAGCCGCGAATGGTGTCCTTGAGCGCGACGATCTTGCCGTCCTGGCCGGTGAACACCTTGGCGACGTTGAAGGGCTGCGACAGGAAGCGCTGGATCTTGCGGGCGCGGTACACGGTGCGCTTGTCTTCTTCCGACAGCTCGTCCATGCCGAGGATCGCGATGATGTCCTGCAGTTCCTTGTAGCGCTGCAGCACGGCCTGCACGGCGCGCGCGGTGTTGTAGTGTTCTTCGCCGACCACCAGCGGATCGAGCTGGCGGCTGGTGGAATCGAGCGGGTCCACCGCCGGGTAAATGCCCAGCGAGGCGATGTCGCGCGACAGCACGACGGTCGCGTCCAGGTGCGCGAAGGTGGTCGCGGGTGACGGATCGGTCAGGTCGTCCGCCGGGACGTACACGGCCTGGATCGAGGTGATGGAGCCGGTCTTGGTCGAGGTGATGCGTTCCTGCAGCACGCCCATTTCCTCGGCCAGCGTCGGCTGGTAACCCACCGCCGACGGCATGCGGCCTAACAAAGCCGACACTTCGGTGCCGGCGAGCGTGTAACGGTAGATGTTGTCGACGAAGAACAGCACGTCGCGGCCCTTGCCGTTGGCCTGCTTTTCGTCGCGGAAATATTCGGCCATCGTGAGGCCGGTGAGCGCGACGCGCAGGCGGTTGCCGGGCGGCTCGTTCATCTGGCCATAAACCATCGCGACCTTGGAATTCTCGAGATGAT
The DNA here is from genome assembly GCA_036786925.1 of Steroidobacteraceae bacterium. Classification (GTDB taxonomy): domain Bacteria; phylum Pseudomonadota; class Gammaproteobacteria; order Steroidobacterales; family Steroidobacteraceae; genus UBA964. The sequence continues at coordinate 23,588 of DAIQQI010000008.1, read as the reverse complement.
CCTTGTCGATGACGCCCGACTCGATCATCTCGTGATAGAAGTCGTTGCCTTCGCGGGTGCGCTCGCCGACGCCGGCGAACACCGACAGGCCCGAGTACTGCTTGGCGATGTTGTTGATCAGTTCGAGCATGTTGACCGTCTTGCCGACGCCTGCACCACCGAACAGGCCGACCTTGCCGCCCTTGGCGAACGGGCACAGCAGGTCGATGACCTTGATGCCGGTGACCAGCAGGTCCTGGCCGCCCGCCTGCTCGTCATACGACGGCGCCGGGCGATGGATCGACATGTGTTCCTTGGCCGCGACCGGGCCACGGTTATCCTGCGGCACACCTAACACGTCCATGATGCGGCCCAGGGTCGCCGCGCCAACCGGCACGCTGATCGGCTTGCCCGTGGTCTCGACCGCGAGGCCGCGGCGCAAGCCTTCCGAGGCGCCCATCGCGATGGTGCGCACCACGCCGTCGCCCAGCTGCTGCTGGACTTCGAGGGTCAGGTCCACGTCCTTGAGCTTGAGCGCTTCGTAAATGTTCGGGATCGCTTCGCGCGGGAATTCCACGTCGATGACCGCGCCGATGATCTGGGTAATTTTGCCGGTTGCCATAGTCTGTTTCCTCAAAAATTCTGTGTCGTGCGCGTGTTAGGTAGCTCGAAACCCAGTCACGCCAGCGGGCGGTGCAAAAGCCTTTGGCAGGACCGCCGTAAACCCGTCCATGGGGGCTTCGTGCGCGACGTCCTGTCGCGCACGATCCTGCCAAAGACTTTTGCGCCGACCGCTGGCACCAATTGGTCCAGCCAGCCATCCGGCGCTCGAAAAAGAGTAGCCAAAAATGCGTGCGCAAGTCCGCGCATGGCTGGTCCCTTTTCGGGACCGTGCGCGACAGGACGTCGCGCTCGGAGGCTCCATGGATGGATTTACGCCGTTCCCGAAAAGGGACCAGCCATGCGCGGGCGTACGTCTATCGATGGCGCGTTTCATATTTTTCCGGTTCAAACGGCCGCCGCGCCACCGACGATCTCGGCGAGCTCTTTGGTGATCGCCGCCTGGCGCGCCTTGTTATAGACGAGCTGCAGATCGCCGATCAGGCTGCCGGCGTTATCCGACGCCGCTTTCATCGCCACCATGCGCGCCGCCATTTCGCAGGCCACGCTCTCGACCGAGCCGCGATACACCTGCGACTCGATATAACGCATCAACACGCCGTCGAGCATCTCGGACGCGCCGGGCTCATAGATGTAGTCCCAGTTTTCCTGCAGCTCACCCGCGTCCAGTGTCTCCACCGGCAGCAGCTGCGTCACCGTCGGCGTCTGCGTCATGGTGTTCACGAACTGCGAGTTGACCACGAACAGGCGGTCGATCCGGCCTTCGCGGTAGGCATCGAGCATGACTTTCACCGCGCCTAACAAATCCTTCATGTGCGGTTTGTCGCCGAGCCCGCCGACGCTGCCCAGGATCGGCACGCCCAGGCGGCGGAAAAAAGCCACCGCCTTGTTGCCCATCAGGCACAGCTGGATGGTCGCGTTCTTCGCCTGCCAGTCCTTCATCAGCAGCAGCGCGCTCTTGAACACGTTGGCGTTGAGCGCGCCACACAGGCCGCGGTCCGAGGAGATCACGATGAGGCCGACCGACTTCGGCGCACGCTCCTGCAGGAACGGATGCTTGTAGTCGGGGTTCGCTTCGTTGAGGTGGCCGATCACGGCGCGGATCTTCTCGGCGTACGGGCGCGCCAGTCTCATGCGGTCCTGGGCGCGGCGCATCTTCGAGGCGGCGACCATTTCCATCGCCTTCGTGATCTTCTGCGTCGATTTGACGCTGGCGATCTTGGTACGTATTTCTTTTGTGCCTGGCATTCTGCTTAATCCTTGAAGCTGGATGCGCGTGCCGGTCTACCATTCGAACCGGCCGGCCGTCGCTCCCCGTTACTCGCTTTGGGCCGGCCGGTTCGAATGCTCCCCGGCGCGCGCAAAGAGCCGCCAGCATTTTGAGAATGCCCGGTAGCTAACGAAATCGAATCATGAGCCAGCGTCACATCGAATGCCGACTCTCCCGACCCCCTCGGACCGATCGCAGCGTCGAAGTTGCGCGCATCGGCCGCGGGGCCGATCAAGAGTTGCGAGCCTTTGCGCGCTTGAGCTAACAAAGCAGGTGCGTTCGATTCCGACACGAAGGGAACGAGCGGGAGAGCGCACGAGGGGGCGCGACCAAAGCGAGTAACGGGGAGCGACGTCGCGCCCCCTCGTGCGCTAGGCACGCTCGTTCCCGTCTTGACCAATTCCAATCCCATCTTCTTAGTAAGTCCCAGTCGACAGGAAGTCTTCGCAAATCTTCTTCAGACTGGCCTCGTTGTCCTTGAGCGTCGGCTTCCCGTTGAGATCGTCCAGCTGCTGCTTGTAGTTCGACTTCGCAAATGACTGCAGCGCCGCTTCGAAATCGACCACCTTCTTGATGTCGACCTTGTCCATGTAGCCATTGTTGACCGCGTAGATCGACAGCGCCATTTCCGCGACTGACATCGGCGCGTACTGCTTCTGCTTCATGACCTCAGTGGTGCGCTGGCCGCGCTCGAGCTGCTTGCGGGTCGCCTCGTCGAGGTCCGACGCAAACTGCGAGAACGCCGCGAGTTCACGGTACTGGGCCAGCGCCAGGCGGATGCCGCCGCCGAGCTTCTTGATGATGTCGGTCTGCGCCGCGCCGCCGACGCGCGACACGGAGATGCCGGCGTTCATCGCGGGACGGATGCCCGAATTGAAGAGGTCGGTCTCGAGGAAGATCTGGCCGTCGGTGATCGAGATCACGTTGGTCGGCACGAACGCGGTCACGTCGCCCGCCTGCGTCTCGATGACCGGCAACGCGGTGAGCGACCCGGTCTTGCCCTTGACCGCGCCCTTGGTGAACTTCTCTACGTATTCCTCGTTGACGCGCGCGGCGCGCTCGAGGAGGCGCGAGTGCAGGTAGAAGACGTCGCCGGGGTAGGCTTCGCGGCCCGGCGGGCGGCGCAGCAGCAGCGAGACCTGGCGGTAGGCGACGGCCTGCTTGGACAGGTCGTCGTAGATGATCAGCGCGTCCTGGCCGCGGTCGCGGAAGTACTCGCCCATCGTGCAGCCGGAGTAGGCCGACACGTACTGCATCGCCGCCGATTCGGAGGCCGAGGCGGCGACGACGATGGTGTAGTCCATCGCGCCGTGCTGCTCGAGCGCGCGCACCACGTTCTTGATCGACGACGCCTTCTGGCCGATCGCGACGTAGACGCAGGTCATGTTCTGACCCTTCTGGTTGATGATCGTGTCGATCGCCACCGCGGTCTTGCCGGTCTGGCGGTCGCCGATGATCAGTTCGCGCTGGCCGCGGCCGATCGGGACCATCGCGTCGATGGCCTTGTAGCCAGTCTGCACCGGCTGCGATACGGACTTGCGATAGATGACGCCCGGCGCCACGCGTTCGATCGGCGCGGTGCGGGTCGCCTTGATCGGGCCCTTGCCGTCGATCGGGCGGCCGAGCGCATCGACCACGCGGCCTAACAGTTCCGGCCCAATCGGGACTTCCAGAATTCGACCCGTCGTCTTGACGCTGTCGCCTTCCTTGATGCCCTTGTACTCGCCCAGCACCACGGAACCGACCGAGTCCTGCTCGAGGTTCAGCGCCAGGCCGAACACGCCGCCCGGGAATTCGATCATTTCACCGTAACGCACGTCGGCCAGGCCATGGATGCGGCAGATGCCGTCCGTGACCGATACCACGGTGCCGACGTTGCGGGCTTCGTTAGCAGAGCTGAACGAGCTGATGCGCTGCTTGATGAGATCCGAGATTTCCGATGCTTTGACTGACATGACGTTCTACCTGTAAAAAGAGTTTCCAGCTCTCAGCTGGCCATCAAGGTTGTTAGCTTCTCGAGCCGGCCCTTGAGCGAGCCATCGATGACGAAATCACCCGCACGTATCACCGCGCCGCCGACCAGGTTCGGGTCGACGCTGCAGTGCAGGCGCACGGTGCGCTTGAGGCGCTTGGTGAGCGCGGCGGTGAACCTGGCCTGCTGCTCGGCGCTGAGCGCCACTGCGGATGTCAGCGTGACATCGGCGGTGCTCTCGGCGTCGGCGCGCATCTGCTCGTACTGCGCGGCGATATGCGGCAACAGATTCAGTCGGCGGTTGTCGGCCAGCAGCTGCGCGAAATTGCCGGCATTGGCCGGCGACTGCGCGCCCGCAACATCCATCACCAGCTTCGCGAGTTGCGTTGCCGTGACCTTCGGACTGCCGATGAGGCCCGACACCTGCGGGTCGATCGCGACCGCGCTGGCAGTTGCCAGGAACTGGCTCCAGCCAGGCAACGCGTTGCCGGCGCGCGCGTATTCGAACGCGGCGCGGGCGTAGGGTCTGGCAATGGTGGCTTTCTCGGCCATTTTCCTCAGCCCTTGCCGACTTCGTCTGCGAGTTGATCGAGCAGCTGCGCGTGCGTCTTCGCGTCGATCTCGCGACCCAGCACACGCGCCGCGCCGACGACCACGAGGCCGCCGACTTCGCGACGCAGCGCGTCGCGGGCCCGGTTCGACTCGGTCGCGGCTTCCGAACGGGCGGCCGACACGATGCGTCCGCCTTCGTCCTTGGCGGTGTTCTTCGCTTCGTCGACCAGCTCGTTCGAGCGGCGGCTCGCCTGGTCGACGATCTGCTGCGCGCGCTCGCGCGCTACGCGGATGATGTCCGACGCCCGGGTGTTAGCTTCGTCCAGCGACTTCTGCCCCTTGTCGGCGGCCGCGAGCCCGGTGGCGATGCGCTTTTCGCGCTCGTCCATCATGTCCGTGATGATCGGCCAGATCCATTTCATCACGCCCCAGACGAGCGTGAAGAACACCAGCATCTGGATGATCAGTGTGACGGTTATATTCACGTCTCTGTCTCCATCGGGCGCCTAACTAACAAGCGCCGGTTTGATGCTTACTTGCTGGCCGCTTCAAACGCGGTAAGGAACGGGTTCGCGAACGTGAAGAACAGCGCGAAACCGATGCCGATCATCGCGACGGCGTCGAGAAGACCCGCAACGATGAACATCTTGACCTGCAGCGCGGGGGTCAGCTCCGGCTGGCGCGCAGCGCCTTCCAGAAACTTGCCGCCCAGCAGACCGAATCCGATCGCCGTGCCAAGCGCGCCCATGCCGAAAATCATGCCAACAGCGATAGCTGTCGAGCTGAGAATTTGTGCCTTATCCATTTTTCAAACCTCTAGATAGATCTAACAACGTCAAAAAAAAACCAGCGCACTCAATGATCGTGCGTTTCGTGTGCCATCGACATGTAAACCACCGTCAGCACCGTGAAAATGAAGGCCTGCAGCGGGATCACAAGAACGTGGAATCCCGCCCAGGCCACGCCGCCCAGATACTGGCCAACCAGCATGCCCCAGCCGCCGAAGGTGTTCAGCGCGGCGGCGCCGCCCATGACGGCGAGCAGCAGGAAGATCATTTCGCCAGCGTACAGGTTGCCGAAAAGACGCAGGCCGAGTGACACAGGGCGCGCAAGGATTTCGATGAAGTTGAGCAGCAGGTTAGCCGGAAACAGCTTGGCGCCGAACGGATGCGTCAGCAGTTCCCTGGCGAAGCCGCCCGCGCCCTTGATCTTGATGCTGTAGAACATGCACAGCAGGAACACGGTGATCGACATGCCGAGCGTGATGTTGAGGTCGGTGCTCGGCACGACCTTCAGGTGCTCGAGATGCAGGCCCTTTTCCGCGATCAGCGGCAGCAGATCCACCGGCAGCCAGTCCATCGCGTTGAACAGCAATATCCAGCAGAAGATGGTGAGCGCGAGCGGCGCCAGCAGCCGGCTCTTGCCATGGAAAGTGTCGCGCACCTGCGCATCGATGAACTCGATGATCAGCTCGACGAGGTTCTGCGCGCGTGTCGGCACGCCCGGCTTGGCCTTCTTCGCGATGCTGCGGAAGAAGCCGTAGAACACGATCGCCAGCAGCACGGAGAAGAAGATCGAATCGACATTGACCGTCCAGAAACCTTCACCATAGGTGAGGTTCGTGAGATGGTGCACGATGTACTCGTTAGGAGTTTGTGCGCCTTCGGTTGCCATCGATACTTTCCCCGCCCTACTTCGAAAAACTCGGCAGAACCCCTGCCAACGCCAGCCAATACACCAGCAAGGTCGCGATGTATGTCAGCATCATCGCTAACAGCGACGGCTGCCACAGCACCAGTGCTAACACCATCAGCACAATCGTGACCGCGACCTTCGTGGCCTCGCCCAGATAGAAGCCGCGCGCAATCTGGCGCGGGTCCGTACCTGCACGATGCCGGAACGCCAGGGCGTACAGCGCGAGCGACGCCAAAGTGCTGATGCCGCCACCTAACAGGGCGGACCAGCCGGCGCGCAGGTCTGCGACTGCCCAGGCGATCAGTCCGCTTGCGGCGGTGACCGCTGCCTGCCCGATGACGACGCTGAATGCCATGCGGCGCGCGTCGGGCAGTGAGACCTGTAATGGCTGGTTCACTTTGACCACTCGCGCCCGGCTTTTGGCCGGGCGGCACATAAAAAGGCCGCATCGCTTCCGGTAACTATCCCGGGATGACGCGGCCCCCACGGCTTGCCCCTGTTCTCTGCAAAATTAAGCTTGCAAATCAATAACTTAGCTTAAGAGCCTGGGCAAGGCGCGCGCATTATAAAGAACGGGTCCTAGGGGGGCAAGGGCGTTTTGCGGACGCTCAGGGCGATACCAGCGCCAGCCGGACCGTCATCTGGTTGTCGGCCGTCGGCGCGGCCCAGGCCAGCAGGGCCCGATCGCCCGGATTGCCTCCCAAACTGGCCATACGCACGAAGCCTACGGCGCGGGAACCGGTGGTGGTGGCAATAATCCGGGTAGCCAGCAGCCTGCCGGCGGCATCCATGACGCCGAGCCTGGGTCCCGCGTCCTTGTCCTGGCCACCCAGCCAGCTGACCAGGAAACCATCCCGCCAGGCTGCTGCATCGACCCGGCCCCGCACCCGCCCGCCCGGCTCCAGGGTCAGGGTCTCGGCCGCGCGCTGATCCCAGACCCGGATGGTGTAGCGCTGCACCATGCTTTGGCCGACCAGGGTTGGCCAGATGGCCAACAGGCGTTCGCCATTGACGGCCAGGGCCGGTCCGTTCACCGGGCAGCCCTCGATTTTCCAGTTATCCGGACTCAGGATGCGCGGCTTCGACCACTGGCCGTCGCTGCCGCGCGTGGTCACCGCGATGTCGCGGATCTCCTCGGGACTGCGATCGCGATACGCCACCAGCACGCGACCGGTCCAGCGCACGGCATCGGTCTGGCAGCAGCTGCAGGTGCTGTCATCTAACAAAACTTCGCCGCTTCGAACGCCTTTTCGATCCAGCACCGCGGCGCGCAGCGTCATGGGCGCCGCCTCTTCGTCATGCTGGTGAGCGGCGCCGCCATTGGCCGCGGTTGCCAGCTGCGCGGCGCGGCGCCCGTCGAGCCAGACCGCCAGCACCCGGTCGCCACCATCCGGCAGCAGGCTGACAAAGCCATGCTGCGTCGCCGTGCCATCGGTATGCGGCGTGACGGGCTTCGACCAGTGCCGGCCCCGGTCGACCGATCTTGTCAGCTTGATGTCGTAGGCCTCGGGTCCGCCGCCGGACTTCTGCAGCCAGTAGCTGACCCAGTCGCCGTTATCGAGCACCACGAGCGCCGGGAAGTCCGCCCAGTTGACGAACCAGTCGGCGCCGCGCGCGATGCGCCCGCGGCGCCGCTCACTGCCATCGGCCGCGATTTCCGCAAACCACAGCTCCTGCTGGCTGGCGCCGCGCTGCTGCCAGGTGACGACAAAGCCCTGGCCCGGGATGGCCGCGACGTTAGGCTGCGCGGCGTCGCCGGGAACCTTGAAATCCAGGGGTTTTACACTGACGCTGGCGGGCGCGGCGCCAACGGACTGCGAGTAAGCCTGCGGCGCCAGCAGCACGGCGCAAGCCACAGCTAACAACGCAGGCCAGCGCCGGCGCGCGTTCATTTCATGTGATCCAGGATGCCGTCCAGCTCGTCGAGCGAGTTGTAGCTGATCACGACCTTGCCCTTGCCGCGCGCCCTGGAATGCTGGATGTCGACCGTCGCGCCCAGTTTCGCCGACAGGTCATTCTGCAGGCTCAGGATGTTAGGGTCCTTGTGACCGGCGGCGCCCGCGGAATCGCTGTCGCGCTCTGCCGGCGGTTGCATCATACGCCGCACCAGCGCCTCGGTCTCGCGCACCGAGATGCCCTTGCGGGCGATCAGCGCGGCAACTTCACTCTGCTTTCTCCTGTCCGGCAGTCCTAACAAAGCGCGCGCGTGGCCCATTTCGATCGCGCGCTCCTCGACCAGCTTGGCGGTCTCGGGTGACAGCTCCAGCAGGCGCAGCAGATTGCTGACCGCCGCGCGCGAGCGGCCCACGACATCGGCCGCCTGCTGATGGGTCACGTTGAATTCGCGGATCAGGCGGTCGAGTGCGCGCGCTTCTTCCAGCGGATTCAGGTTTTCGCGCTGGATGTTCTCGATCAGCGCCATCGCGATCGCGGCTTCATCCGGCACGCGGCGGACCACCGCAGGAATGCTGCTCAGGTTCGCCAGTTGCGCGGCACGCCAGCGGCGCTCACCGGCGATGATTTCATAGCGCGGCGCGGCGCCGCCGAGGCCGGGGAGGGGCCGCACCACGATCGGCTGGATGACGCCCTGTGATCGCATGGAATCGGCCAGTTCATGCAGCGACTCGGTGCGCATGTCGACACGCGGCTGGTAGCGGCCACGCTGCAGCACGTCGAGCGGCAGATGCCGCAGCTCGTCCTGGGTGGCCGGGGTCGCGCTACCTGCCGCGGTCGATGCGGTCGACGGCGGTCGGGCTGCGGCGATCTGGCCCAGCAGCGCATCCAGCCCGCGGCCCAGCGGCGGCTTCTTCTGATTCATGGGGCGCGATCATAGCGAATCGCGGTGCGGCTCAGGCGGCGGCTGTGGCCGATTCGTTATCCGCTGGCTCGGCCCGCGGCAGCCAGCGCGCCAGTACACCGTACAGCTGGTCGAGCGGCACTGGCTTGGGCAGAAACGCATCCATACCGGCGTCCGCGGCGCGTTGCCGATCATCCTGGAAGGCGTTCGCGGTCAGAGCAACGATGGGCATGCGCTGCCCGCTGCGCGCGTGCAGCTCGCGGCGCCGTAGTTCCTGGGTCGCCTGGTAGCCATCGACCCCGGGCATCTGGCAGTCCATCAGGATCAGATCGAATTCGCCGCTGGTCGCCTTGTCGATCGCAGCCTGTCCATCCGGTGCCGTTTCAAACGAGACGCCAATCATGCTGAGCATCGCGCCCGCGACTTCGAGGTTGATGGCGTTGTCTTCAGCCAGCAGCACCCGGCCACTGAGACGAGCCGCGGCGACAAATCTTCCGGATGAGGTGGTGCTGTGCACTGTTTCGTGCCAGGAGCCAACAGTCGATCGCAGGGTAAACACGAAGGTCGAGCCCTTGCCCGGCTCGCTGGCCGCGCCGACCTCGCCACCTAACAAATTCGCCAGCCTGCGGCAGATCGCCAGCCCGAGTCCGGTGCCACCCGCGCGACGTGCAAAGCTGTCGTCAACCTGGGTGAAGGCATCGAACACGCGGCCGATGCGATCGGCCGGAATGCCGATGCCGGTATCGACGACGCGAAAACGCAGCAGCGCGTCTTCGCCACCGGGATGACCATCCAGCAAGTCCACCGTCAGCTTGATGGAGCCTTTCTGCGTGAATTTCACCGCGTTCGACAACAGGTTGCCGATGATCTGGCGCAGGCGGATCCCATCCGAGAGAATGCTGCCGGGAACATTGGGGGCAATGTCGGTTTCAAAAATGACGTCGGTCATGGCGATGCGCGCCTGCAACGGTCCGGTCAGATCCTCGATCAGCTCACGGATGCTCACCGGCCGGCACGCGACTTCCAGTTCATCCGCTTCGATCTTGGAAAAGTCCAGGATGTCATTGACGATGTCAAACAACTGCGCGCCGGAGCGCCGCAAAAGGTCCAGGTGCCGCCGTTGTTCGACGGACACGCTGCTGCCCTGCAGGATCTCCGCAAGTCCTAACACGCCATTCAGGGGCGTGCGAATTTCATGCGACATGGTCGCGAGAAACCTCGACTTCGCGCGGTTAGCTTCCTCTGCCGTAGCCTTGGCCTGCGCGGCCAGCATGACGGACTCGGACAACTCCAGTTCGGTTGCCAGCAGTTGCCGGATGCCGCGATTGCTCTGGTAGCCAGTCCAGATCAGCGCCATGGTCGCGGCCAGTATCGCGATGCCGACCACGGTCTCCACCTGGCCGCCGGACGCAATCAGGGAAACTCCGGCCGGGCCCAGTGTTATTGCGGTAAAGGCAATCTGTGACGGCAGGTGCGCCGCGAGCGTGCTGACCGCGACCGACGACACTGCTAACAAAGTGACCACCAGCATTGCCATGGAGGGATCGCCAACCAGGGGCATCAACCGCATGGTTCCCCACGACCAGGCGCCTGCCGCCAGGATGACGCCTAACATGAAGCGCAGCGACCAGGTCGTAGCGTCCTGAGGGGGCGGCTTGGCGCGGCGGTGCCAGTACCAGAGACCCAGGCGCAGGGCGCCAACGCCCTGGATCATTGCCCCCCACTCCAGCAATAAGCGTGTTGGAAAAAAGGGCAGCAGCAGGCCGACAAAGCCCAGACACACGAGCATGCTGAGCGCGGCTGACAGCGGCAGGCGATCGTAGACGATATGCTGCAACGCAGCCGCTATTCGCTGCTCGGTCGTTAGCTTGACGGGTGCGGCACTCACCACGGAATCATGATCCGCTGTGACTTATCGCAGCGTGTCTGGCGTCACGACCCTGCAGGTTTCCGGCAAACCAATTTAACTTATCCTGCCTGGCTTGCTTTCTAGCTTATTTGGGCGCCGCGTTCGTCTTCGTCGCGCCGGATCATTTCGCCAGCCAGCGCGAGGTAGGCCAGGGCGCCGCGCGAATCCTTGTCATGCAACAGCGCCGGCTTGCCAAAGGACGGCGCTTCGGCCAGCCGCACGTTACGCGGGATCACCGTGCGAAACACCTTGTCGCCAAAATGCCCGATCAGCTGCGCGCTGACCTCGTTCGACAGGTTATTGCGCGGATCGAACATGGTGCGCAGCAGGCCTTCGATTTCCAGCTGCGGATTGGCGCTGGCGCGCAGCTGCTCCACCGTACCTAACAGCGCCGACAGGCCTTCGAGCGCGTAATACTCGCATTGCATCGGCACCAGCACGCTGTCCGCAGCCACCAGTGCGTTGAGCGTCAGCATGTTGAGCGACGGCGGGCAGTCGATCAGGATCACGTCGTATTGATCGCGCAGCGGCTTCAGCGCCTCGCGCAGCCGCTGTTCGCGGCCGGCGGGCTGGGTCAGCAGCGCCACTTCCGTCGCTGTTAGGTCCTGGTTGGACGGCATCACGTCCAGGCCGCTGGCATCGACGCGGTGGATGGCCTCGGCAGGCAAGCACTCGCCCAGCAGCACTTCGGCGGTGCCGCGCGTGATCTGGGATTTTTCGATGCCGCAACCCATGGTCGCGTTGCCCTGCGGATCGATATCGATCAGCAGCACGCGCCGCCTGGTCGCGGCGAGCGACGCAGCCAGGTTGACGGCGGTGGTGGTCTTGCCGACACCGCCTTTCTGGTTGGCGACGGCGATAACGCGTTTCATGGCGCTAATTTACAGGTTCAGCGCCCGGAGCGTCACGACTTGACGCTCGGCATCCAGTCCCGGGACCTCGATCCGCTGCACCGCTTCGACATGCCACAAGCGCGGGTCGAGCGCCGCCAGCTCCTGGTCCGGGCGCTTGCCTTTCATTGCGAGTACGCGGGTCTGCGGCCCGCACAGGCCACGAACCGCCTGCGCCAGCTCCGGCAACGCGGCGAAAGCGCGCGCCACCACGGTATCGAAGGGGAACTCCGGCGCCAGCGCTTCCGCCCGCGCCTGCTGCGGAATCACGTTTGTTAGGCCAAGCGTGCGTACCGCGTGTTGCACGAAGCGGATCTTCTTACCATTGGAGTCGAGCAGCGTGAATGTGCGCTCCGGGTACAGGATTGCCAGCGGCAGGCCGGGAAAGCCCGCGCCGGTCCCGACATCGGCGATGCGGCCGCCGGCCAGCAGCGGGGCGATCGACAGGCTGTCGAGCAGATGGTGCGTGAGCCATTCGTCACGGCCGTTCAATGCCGTCAGGTTATAGGCCTGGTTCCACTTGCCGAGTTCATCCAGCAGCCGCTGCATCTGGCCCGCCTGCGCGGCAGTCAGCGCCACGCCCAGCCGCGCCGCGCTGCTAACAAGGCGTTGACATTCATCCGCGTTGGCTGCGACCTTATCCATGCGTTAGTAAAAGCATAGTACTATTGCCGGCATATGCTGTCCGTAACCGATGCCATCAAGCGCCGCATTTCCACGCGCGCTTTCCTCCCCACGCCTCTGCCGCGCGCGCTGCTCCATGAAATTCTCGACGTTGCCCGGTGGTCGCCATCCGGAGGCAACTTGCAGCCCTGGAAGGTGATCGTAACCGCAGGCGCCGCGGCCCAGGAGGTCAAGGACCTCGGCCTGAAGATCATGGGCGATGATCCGACCCGTTCCCAGGAGGGCGATCGGCCGATGTATCCGGCCAATCTGTGGGAACCGTACCGCACGCGCCGCTTCAAGGTGGGCGAGGACATGTACGCGAAGATGGGCATCGCGCGCGAAAACAAGCCGGCGCGCTATGCGCATGTCGCGAACAACTTCCGCGCCTTCGGCGCTCCGGTGCTGCTGTTCTTCGTCATCGACCGGCGCATGGGTCATGGCCAGTGGGCGCACCTTGGCATGTTCATGCAGAGCATCGCGCTCGCCGCCGAAGAGCGCGGCGTGCAGAGCTGCATGCAGGAAGCATGGATGCGCATCCGCGAAGATCTGCACGCGCATTTCAGGTTGCAGCCGCAGGAAATGATCTACTGCGGCATGGCGTTAGGTCATGCCGACCCGTCCGCGCCGGTCAACTCGCTGCGCTCGGATCGCGCGCCGGTCGAGGAGTTCGCGACCTTTCTCGGCTTCTAGAGAAAGGTGTAGAGCACGCTCACCGACACGCTGTCGAGTTTCACCCCCGACCCGAGCTTGAACTGCTCGAATTCAGCGCGCGCCCCGAGACTGCCAAAGTGCGCCTGCAGGCCCGCGCCCCACGCGAACTCGGTGCTGGTGTCGCTGAAATTGAACGCCGGCACGCCCGGCGTGCGGCCTTCGGTCTTCACCGACGCGAGCCCGGCTTTCGCAAACAGGTCCAGCAGCGGGAAGTCCAGGAATCCAACGGCAAATGCCGACGCGGACTTCGCGCCGACAGTGGTGGTCGCGGGACAGTTGACGCCGACCAGCGCAATGCAGGCAATGCCCGACGGCAGCGTCGACTTGCCGTGGTCCTGGTAGCTCGCTTCCAGGGCGAAGCTGTCGAGCGCACGAAACCCGATCAGTGCCTTGTAGCCGTTGTCCTGTTTGTCGAGCGCACCACCTAGATTGAATTGACTCTGGCCGGCGCCGACACCCAGATAGAGGCCATTGTCGGCTGCTCCGGCGGCGGCAGCCGCACTGCAAAAAGCTAACGCGATGAGTTTCCTGAACATAAATCCTCCAACGGAAGGCAAGCGTGCCTGTTCGACTGGGGACCAGTGTGCAAAGTTCCTGCGCTCGTCAGGCTCCGATCTTGACGACTGTGCGTCCGGTCACAGTGCCCTTGATGTACGCATCGAATGCTTGCGGAAGCTGATCGAATGGGATAGTCGCCGACACGATCTTGTCCAGGTGCCGTGGCTTGAGATCGCCTGCGATGCGATTCCAGACCACCAGGCGCATGGGCCGCAGCTGCGCGGCGGAGTTGATGCCTAACAAGTTGACGCCGCGGATGATGAACGGCATGACCGTGGTCTTGAGGTCGATGCTGCCGGCCATGCCGATGCTGGCGATATTGCCGCCGTCGTGCATGCTGCGCGTCAGCCAGGTGAGCATGTCGCCACCGACATTGTCGATGGCGCCGGCGAACTGCGCGCTCTCCAGCGGCCGCTTGCCGTAGTCGATGCTCTGGCGCATCAGCACCTTGGCGGCACCCAGGCTCTTGAGGTACTCGACGGTGCTCTCCTTGCCGGTGACGGCAATCACTTCATAGCCGCGCCCGGCTAACATATCGATCGCGATGCTGCCGACGCCGCCGGTCGCGCCGGTCACCACGACGGGCCCCTTGTCGGGTGACTGGCCGTTGTGTTCCATCTTGTGGATCGCAAGTGCCGCGGTGAAGCCCGCGGTGCCGAGCGACATGGCCCGGAACGTGCCAAGGCCCGCGGGCATGCCGATCACCCACTCGCCATTGAGGCGCGCCATTTCGCTGTAGCCGCCATCATGGTTTTCCGACAGCCCGCAGCCGGTCACCAGCACATGATCGCCCGGCTTGTGGCGCGGATCTTCCGAGGTCTCGACCACGCCCGCGAGATCGATGCCGCCCACCAGCGGGTAACGCCGCAGGATGCGTCCCGCGCCGGTCGCAGCCAGCGCGTCCTTGTAGTTGATGTCGGAGTACATGACCCGCACCACGACATTGCCGGGCGACAGGTCGGCCAGCGTCAGCGTGTCGAACCTGGCGACAATCTTCTTGTCGACTTCGTGAATCCGGAAAGCCTTGAAGGAATTCATTTCGTTGTGCGCTCCAGCCATGAAACCAGCCCGTCGGCGTTGAGTCTAGCATCCAGACCTAACAAATCCATCAGCTCTGCATCCGCCAGCGGGCTGCCCATGGCCCGCAGCGATTCGATCCACATCGTCATCATGTCAGTGGCAATGCGCGCGCGGCGGTCCGGCAGCGCCGCGTGGCGCAAAGCCAGCGCCGCAAATGCCTCGACCTGGGCCCGCAGGACCGCCGCCAGCGCCGGAACGCCGGTGACGCGGCTGTAATGCGTCAGGTAAACGCACTCCGGCCGGCGCGCGACGATCCGGTCGATCGACTGCAACATCTGCACGGGATCGAACTGGGTCGGTGTGGTGGTCGGGAAGATGAAGTTCTTCCCGTCGACATCCAGTTCGCGATATGAGACACCGAAAATGTCGCCGGTGAATATGCCGCCGTGATCCAGGTCCGCCATCGCGTAGTGATGCAGCGCGTGCCCGGGTGTATGCAGGAACTCGAAATTGCGCCCGGCCAGCGCCAGGCGCATGCCATCTTCGGTGATGAGGACGCGCTCCCGCGGCACCGGCAGGATCTCGCCGTAAAACCGCCGGAAGTTCTCCTCGCCATACACGCCGATCGACGCCTGAACCAGCACCTCCGGCGAGATCAGGTGTGGCGCTGCGCGCGGGTGCAGGACCGCGCGCGCGTTGGGCAGTGCCCGCAGCAACTGGCCGGCGCCGCCGGCATGATCGAGGTGCGCGTGCGTGAGAAAGACGTAATCGACCTGGTCACGCGCGATCCCGAGCGACTGCAGCGCGGCTAACAAATGCGGCACGGAATTCGACGTGCCGCAGTCGACAAACGCCGCCCGGCCGCGCTCGACGATCAGGTGCACGGCATCCAGCATCGGCCGCATATAGTGTGCGTCGATGGCATGGATGCCATGCGGGTGGCATATCAAGGTTTGGGGTCGGCGGCCAGCGCCGCGAAGTCCTTGTCCCAGTTGTTAGGCGGTGTGCCCTTGCCGGAAACAATCTCGAAGGTCTTGCCGAGCGCGCTCTTGCGGCCCAGGGCCTCGATGCAGACCGTGGCGACGTCGGCGCGCGGAATCCGCCCGCTGGCCTTGTCGCCCTGCATGAACTCGACCGCCGCTTTGCCGCCCGCCTCATCGAGGAGACCGCCCGGCCGGACGATCGTGTAAGGCACGCCGCTGGCACGCAATGCCGCCTCGCCCTTGAATTTCGCAGCGAGGATCGGTCGCATGAAAGGCACCGGATAGTCGGCGTAATGGGTGGTCGACGCCGAGGACACCAGCACCATGTGCCTGACCTTGGCGGCCCTGGCCGCCTGCGCGAGATTCGCAACGCCCTGATTGTCGATGTCTTCCGCCCCGTTGCCTGGGGTGGGATTGGGCCCGCCACCGGCGCCGATCGCGGAGATCACGAATTTCACGCCTTTCATCCCCGCCTTGAGGCTTTCGATGTCGCGCACGTCGCCCTTGACGACCGCAACCCCGGCCGGGAACTCCGCCTTCGTCGCCTTGCCTTCATCGCGCACCAGCGCGCGGACCCTGTAGCCGCGCGCCGCAAGCTGCAGCACCGCCTGCTTGCCGGTGCGCCCCGTAGCGCCTGCGACCAGCACCAGTTCACCTTTGGCCAGGGTCACCGACGGCGCCGTCATCACGACTGCCGCCAGACCTAACAAAATCGTTCGCAATAACTGTGTCATTTTTTCCTCTCCAGTACGTCTTTCCACTTCTCTTCGAATGCCCACACGTCGCCGAAGCCGACCATGCGGCAAAACTCGTTGAAATCGAACAGCGGCACGTCCGGACTCGAGCTCGTGCCGCTGCCCTTCAGGTTGCGCATGGCTTTTTCCACGGCGGCATTGGCCGCCAGTGCCGCCATCGCCGGGAAAATCGCCAGCGAGTAACCGAATGCCTTGAGCTCCGCGGCCGGGCGGATTGGCGTCTTGCCACCATCCGACATGTTAGCCATCATGGGCTTGTCGATCGCCGCGCACGCACGGCGCATTTCATCTTCGGACTGCAGCGATTCAACGAACACGATATCCGCGCCAGCGGCCGCGTAGGCCTGGCCGCGTTTCACGGCCTCATCGAAACCGAAGCCGGTGCGCGCATCGGTGCGCGCGATCACCAGCAGGTCGGGGTTGGAACGCGCATCCACCGCGACCCGGACCTTCGCGACCATTTCCTCGATCGGCACCACGCGCCGATACGGCGTGTGGCCGCATTTCTTCGGAAACTCCTGGTCCTCGATCTGGATCGCGCTGACGCCCGCGGCTTCATAGCCGCGCACCGTGTGGTGCACGTTCAGCAGGCCGCCAAAACCAGTGTCGGCATCGGCAATGACCGGCACGCTGCTTTTTTCGACCACCAGTCGTATGCGCGCCAGCATGTCGGTGTAGGTCGCGATGCCGGCATCCGGTATGCCGAGGTAGGACGCTGTCAGCCAGAAGCCGGAAGCGTAGACCGCGTCGAAACCGACGCGCTCGGCCAGCAGCGTCGACATCATGTCGAATACGCCTGGCGCGACGATAAACTCGCCGCGCGCTATTTTTGCTTTCAGTCTCGGATCAGCCATAGGATTTTGGCAACATAGCAGACATGCGGCCTGCTTACATCGTGTTGGCCTTGAGTGCCTTGCTGGCAACGCACTCTGCGGACGCTGCCGGCCGCGAGGAACGCGGCAACCTGGTGCTGGACAACATCCCCGCGCTCGACGTCGCGCTCGGCGAGCGGCTCGATGACTGGCTGGCGGTACGCGGCGCCAGTTTCGTCGACTTTCTGCCGGATGGCGCGCTGCTGATCAGTACCCGCTTCGGCGACGTCGACCAGCTGCATCGCGTGGCAGCCCCTGGTGCGGCGCGCGAGCAGCTGACTTTCTATCGCGAACCGGTCGTTTCCGCGCGCGCCGCCCGTGGTGGCGCCAACGGCTTCGTGTTTCTCAAGGATCGCGACGGCAACGAAAACAGCCAGCTCTATTTCTACGCGCTGGCCGATCGCAGCGTCCGCCTGCTAACAGAGATGCCGACCCTGAACGGCAGCCCGGCCTGGTCGCGCGACGGTCGCCGGGTCGCGTGGTACAGCAACAACCGCGATCCCGCGGTTTTCGACGTCGTGGTGCGCGATGTCGTCAGCGACAAAGCCAGCACCACGCTTCTGTCAGGCGACAATGCCACCTATTATCCGCTCGACTGGTCGCCTGACAACAGCAAGCTGCTGCTGTGGAACCCGGTGTCGGCGACCGAGAGCCATCTTTTTCTGCTGGATCTCGCCAGCAACACGCTCACGGAGCTCGATACTGCGCCCGCGATCGCACCGCGCAGGCCAGCGCCCCCGCCGGCCAAGGTTCCGGTCAAGCCCCCGCCGGTCGCCATCACGTCGGCACGCTTCGCGGCCGACGGCCGCGGCGTGTTCCTGATCTCGGACCGCGACAGCGACTTCAACCAGCTGCGCTACCTGGATCTTGGCGCCGCGCCCGGACCGAGCCGCAGCCTGAGTGCCTTTATCGGCTGGGACATCGAGCAATTTGACGTCAGCAGCGACGGCCGCTGGCTTGCCTACACCGCCAACGAAGGCGGCTACAGCCGCCTGCAGTTACTGGACCTGCGCAATTCGCTGGAGATCGCGCTGCCGCCGATCCCGCGCGGCCTGATCGCGAACCTGCGCTTCGATCCAGCATCGACGCAGCTCGCGATGACGCTCTCCGGGCCGGACCGGCCGCGTGATGTCTGGACCCTCGATCTCGAAGCTAACAGCATGCGGCGCTGGACCAGCAGCGAGACCGGCCCGATCGACCGAAATATGTATGTCAGCGCGCGGCCGTTCGATTACCCCAGCTTTGATTTCATCCGCAAGCGGCAGCCGCGGCGGATTCCGGCCTTCATTTACAAGCCCGCCCGGACTGGACCGCATCCGGTGATCATCGACATTCACGGCGGCCCGGAAAGCCAGGCTCGTCCGGCGTTCGATCCGGCGACGCAGTTCCTGGCCGGTGAGCTGGGTTACGCCGTGATAACACCTAACGTCCGCGGCTCGACCGGCTACGGCAAGAGCTACAGCCGGCTGGACGATCGCCTGTTGCGCGAAGATTCGGTGCGCGACATCGGCGCGTTGCTGGACTGGATTGCCAGGCAGCCCGACCTCGACGCCAGGCGCGTGGTCGTGATGGGCTCCTCCTACGGCGGCTACATGACGCTCGCTGCGCTCGCCGCCTACGGCCCGCGACTGCGTGGCGGCGTGGACGTCGTCGGCATCAGCGACTTCGTCACCTTCCTGGAAAACACCGCAAATTACCGGCAGGACTTGCGTCGCTTCGAGTACGGCAACGAGCGCGATCCGCAGATGCGGCTGTTCCTGCGCGGCATTTCACCGCTTACCAACGCGCAGAAGATCACGCAGCCGCTGCTGATCGTGCAGGGTCTCAACGATCCACGAGTCCCCGCCAGCGAATCCGAACAGATGGTCGCGGCGATCCGTGCTAACGGCGGAGAAGTCTGGTATCTCGCGGCGAAAGATGAAGGTCATGGATTCCGCAAGAAGTCCAACCGCGACGCCTATCTGAAAACCCTGGCGATGTTCCTGCGGCGCCTGGCCGGGAATGCTCAGGCCCGGTAACGCCGCAGGCGGATGTCGGCCTGCTCCTTGTGTCCGGCGAAACCTTCCAGCGCGCACAGTCGCGAACAATACTCGCCGACCGTGACCGACGCGGCGCGCGTCACGCGCTGATACGTGCAGGTCTTGATAAATTTTCCGACCCAGAGGCCGCCGGTGTAGCGCGCCGCCTTGCGGGTCGGCAGCGTGTGATTGGTGCCGATGACCTTGTCACCGTACGACACATTGGTCTCGGGGCCCAGGAACAGGGCGCCATAGTTGCGCATGTTAGCCAGGAACCAGTCCGGATCCCGGGTCATGACCTGCACGTGCTCGGAGGCAATTTCATCCGCTTTTTGCAGCATTTCGTCGCGCGTGTCGCAGACGATGACCTGGCCGTACTCGCGCCAGGCGCGTCCTGCGATCTCGCCGGTCGACAGGACCCTGAGCTGCCGCTCGACCTCGGCCATGGTGGCGTGCGCCAGTGCTGCCGAATCGGTCAGCAATATCGCGGGTGAATTCGGCCCATGCTCGGCCTGACCTAACAAGTCGGCCGCGCAGAGTTCGCCATCGACCGAATCGTCGGCGATCACCAGCGTCTCCGTCGGCCCGGCAAACAGATCGATGCCGACGCGGCCGAACAACTGGCGCTTGGCTTCGGCGACAAACGCGTTGCCCGGGCCAACCAGCATGTCGACCGGCTTGATGGTCTCGGTGCCGAGGGCCATGGCCGCGATTCCCTGCACGCCGCCCAGCGTGTAGATCTCGTCGGCGCCCGCCATGTGCATCGCCACGACGATGGCCGGGGCCGGCGCGCCCTGCCACGGCGGCGCGGTCGCGATAACGCGCGGCACGCCGGCCACCTTGGCCGTGACCACGCTCATGTGCGCCGATGCCACCAGCGGATACTTGCCGCCCGGCACATAGCAACCGACCGATTGCACCGGAATGTTCCTGTGACCTAACACGACGCCGGGCAGCGTTTCGACTTCGACGTCGCGCAACGCCGCGCGCTGCACCTCGGCGAAGCGCCGCACCTGCGCCTGTGCGAAACGGATGTCCTCGATCGCCTGTGACGGCAGCTGCGCGTAGCAGGCGCGGATCTCATCGGGATTGAGCCGGAACGACGGCGGCGACCACTGGTCGAACTTTGCCGAGTATTCGCGCGCCGCGGCGTCGCCGCGCCGGCCGATGTCAGCTAACAACGCCTCGACCGTGGCGCGCACCTGCGCGTCCTCGGACGCGGCGTCGTCGGCGTTCTTGCCGTTCTTCAAATAGCGGATCATGCCTCTCCCGGAGGCGCGGGCATCAGCGCGCCGACATCATCGAGGTGCGCTTGGGGACGATGCTGAGGCCCGGCTGCTGTGCGGCGTAATACGCCGCAAGTGCCTCAATATCAGACGGCTTGAGCGCGCCCATGAAGCCCGCCATCACGGCATTCTTGCGGCCACCCTGCTGGTAATCCTTGAGTGAGCGGACCAGGTAGTCGCGATGCTGACCGGCGAGAATCGGGTAGTCGGGCGTAATGCCGACGCCATTGTTGCCATGGCAGGCCACGCACACCGCGGCGGCCGCGGGCGGCGTGCCGGTCGGCTTCACCGCTTCCGTCTTGATCGTCGTGCCCGCGAGGTAGGTCGAGATGTCCCACATATCCTGCTCGGTCATGCTCATCGCATGCGCGTGCATGGTCATGTGGCTGCGCTCGCGGCTCTTGTAGCCCTTGAGCGCGGCAACGAGGTAGGCCGCCGACTGTCCGCTGACGCGCGGCACGCTGTACATGGGCTGCACGTTCTTGTAGCCCTCGGCGGCATGGCAACCGAGGCAGGTATAGGCGAGGGTCTTGCCACGAGCGGCGTTGCCTGCCGGCGCTGACTGAGCCGAAGCCGGGACGCTACAGGCCAAACTGGCGGCCAAACCGGCCACCGTTACTGCCGCTGTCAACCACGTCCGAAAAGACCTCGTCATATCTGCTCCCAAGCGTGCAAAAACGTCGAAAAAATGCCGGGCGAATCTTACGGATTCGGCTCCCTAATTGCTACCCGGTCCAGCCACCGGACCGAACGCGCATCGGTTAGGCTGCGCGATCAGGAGCCACGAGCTTGTCATGATTGCTTTGATCCAGCGTGTTCGCGAAGCCAGGGTTGACGTGGCAGGGGCCACGGTCGGGGCCATCGGGCCGGGGCTGCTGGCGCTGATCGGGGTGCAGAAGGACGACGCGCCCCGCGACGTCGAGCGTATGTTGGAGCGCGTTCTCGGTTACCGGGTTTTTCCGGACCCGGAAGGCCGGATGAACCTGTCGCTGACCGACACCGGCGGCGGCCTGCTGCTGGTGTCGCAGTTCACTCTGGCGGCCGATACGCACAAGGGCATGCGGGCCGGCTTTCAGACCGCCGCAGAGCCGGCGCGCGCCGAAACCCTGTTCAACAGCCTGGTCGCGGCGGCCCGGTTACAGCACGCCGGGACGGTCGCAACCGGCCAGTTTGGCGCCCACATGCTGGTCAGCCTGACAAATGACGGGCCAGTCACCTTTTGGCTGGAATCCTAGGGGAACTTCACGCCAGTGCAGGCATCTTTTCGCCTATGATGCGGATAGTAAGGCTGTTTTCTTAGAACTTGGACGAGGTCGTTTATGGGCATTGGAATGCGCGAGTTGATCGTCATCCTGTTGATCGTATTGGTCGTGTTCGGCGCGAAAAAGCTCAAGTCGATCGGTACTGACCTCGGCGCGGCGGTCAAGGGCTTCAAGAAAGGCATGTCCGACGGCGAAAGCGATTCCGAGGCGGAGCAAAACGCCAAGCAGATCGCCAAGGAAGCCGAGGACGCGGACTTCGCCCGTAACGCCAAAGCGGATGCCGAGAAGAAGTCCGATCGCAGCGCCTGAGCGTTGCGCCCGAGGCCCGTTCCGGGCCTGTTGTTAATCGCAAACGGACCTAAGCGATGTTCGAGGTTGGATTCAGTGAGTTATTGCTGATCGCCGTGATCGGACTGCTGGTGCTCGGTCCGCAGAAACTGCCGGGGCTGGCGCGACAGGTCGGACGCTGGATGGGCCGTGCGCGGACGATGGCGCGGCAGTTCCGCGATCAGCTCGAGGAAGAAACCTTCCTCGAAGAAACCAAACTGAATACATCGACTAACAAAACCGACAACAAGATTGTGCCGCCGGCGATTGCCGCCGCCGCGGTTGCGGCAGCACCAGCCGAAGAAAAGAGTGATATTCCGGCAATGGACATGAGCTCCGGGACGCTGGCGACCGGTATTCCACCCGACGACGACTTCGCGCATCACGACAACGCCAGCGCGGATGCCGGTAGCGCGGATGCCGGTAGCATCGAAGCGCAGGTTGCCGACCAGCCTGACGAGCCGAAAAGCGGATGAGCGAATCAGAAGAACAGCTGGCCGAAGGCACGCTGATGTCGCACCTGCTGGAGCTGCGCGACCGGCTGCTGCGCGCGGTGCTGGCGGTGTTCGTCGCGTCCATACCCTGCATGTACTTTGCCAACAACCTGTACACCTTCGTGTCGCAGCCACTGCGCGACAAGCTGCCGAAGGGTGCGACGCTGATCGCGACCAGCGTGACCTCGTCGTTCATGGCGCCGTTCAAGCTGGCGCTGTATGTCGCCGTCTTTATCGCGATGCCGGTCGTGATCTACCAGATCTGGGCATTTGTCGCGCCTGGTCTTTATCGTCGCGAGAAGAAATTCGCCGTACCTTTGTTAGCTTCGTCGATCATCCTTTTCTATTGCGGGGTCGTGTTCGCGTACTACCTGGTGTTTCCGGTGATGTTCAAGTTCTTTGCGGCGACCACGCCAGCGAACGTGGTCATGATGACCGACATCTCCGAATACCTGTCGTTTGTACTGACCATGTTCTTCTGCTTTGGAGTGGCGTTCGAAGTGCCGGTTGCGGTGGTGCTGCTGGCGCTGACCGGCATGGTCAAGGTCGAGAAACTGACGGAATCCCGGGGGTATGTGCTGATCGGCATTTTCGTGCTTGCTGCAATTCTGACGCCACCCGATGCGGTGTCGCAGACCATCATGGCGGTGCCGATGTACATCCTGTTCGAGGCCGGCCTGCTTTTCGCACGGCTCGCCGTGAAGACCCGCAAGGCCGACCAGGCGCGCCGCGAAGCTGAAGAAGCCGGAAATACCGGCTGAGCGGCCTGCGGCCCGCAGCGACTAACACGGCGCCGCGGCCCGGGCACCGCTCCATCCGGGTTTGTCTTGCCGCTGCGCCGCGAAATGGGCGAAACTCGCCTGATCGCGGCCGTTGCCGCCCATAACACGAAAGCACAGCAACCATGACAACCCCGACGACCGCGGCGCAAAGCCCCGAGACCTGGTTCGG
>DAIQQI010000148.1:6710-7893 GCA_036786925.1 Steroidobacteraceae bacterium | reverse complement strand
GGCGTGTTGTTAGGCCAGGCGCTGCAGCTCACGGTCGGCGGCATGGCTGTCGTCGGCACGCTGGCCGCCAGCGCGAGCTACATTGCTGCGCCGGTCGCAATGCGCCAGGCCGTACCAGAAGCCGATCCCGCCATTTCCATCACCGTGGCGTTGGGCATAACATTTCCATTTAATCTGGTGCTGGGCATTCCGTTTTACATCTGGCTGGCGCAGCAAGTGCATTCCCCATGACAGAAACATTCCCGAAAAAATTGCTGGTGATCATTACCGAGGCCGCGCTGGAAAAACCTCTGACCGAGCTGGCGCGGCGCGCCGGTGCGCATGGTCACACGGTTCACGATGTTCGTGGCGCAGGTCAATATGGCGAACGCGAGGGCAGCTGGGAAGCGGACCGCAGTATCGAACTCAAGATCGTCTGCAGCGAGGCGGTCGCGAATCAGATAGCCAGCGAAGCCATGACGCGCTTCGCCGCCAATTTCGGCCTGACGATGTTTTTCGCCGATGTGGAAGTGCTGCGGCCTGACAAATATTAGCCCTGCGGCAATTCGCCGCTCGACAGGAATTTCAGCAGCATCGCGGTCTTGTCAGCCTGGCCACGCGGGCTGGCGCTGTCCTTCACGATCGCCGAGCGGCATCCCGGCAGCAGTCGCGCCGCCTCGCTGACACCGATGCGCAACGGATCCGTGTCGTCAGCCATGATCAGCGTCGGAATCCGCACCAGCGGCAGCCGCTCGCGATCCGGATGGGCAAAGGCCGCGCGATACGCGAGGTGATAGGTCCGGATCGATTTTAAAACCTCGACGGTCACGTCGTGCAGCGCCTCGGTGGACGGCGGATCGATGCCGCGCAGGTGCGCCGTGTCACGCTTGAAATAGGGGAAAAACCAGCCCTGGTCGCGCACGAAATGCCAGGCCCAGTGCAGCTGCGTGCCGAAAAAGTCCGGCTCCACGGCGGGCGCATAGTTGGCGAGCATGTCGGCCTTTTCCGCGGGCGTGAACATGCCGATACCATCCAGCACCATGCGTCCGAACCGGTGCGGTTGCTGTATCGCCATTTCCATGACGATATGCGCGCCGGTATGGCTGCCATAGAGATCCGCCTGCGGTATGCCCATCGCGTCCATGACCCGCAATGACGACTCGGCGTACCAGGCAATATCCGGCGCCGGCACGGATGGCGGCGC
>DAIQQI010000148.1:0-6700 GCA_036786925.1 Steroidobacteraceae bacterium | reverse complement strand
CCCGCCGTATTGGCGAATTCCGGCGACGGCAACTCGCCGGCACCGATGGCGGCGCGGAATCACCGTTACCTAACGTGTCGGGCGCGACGCAACTGCGATGATCGCCCAGCGCCCGCATCAGCGGCACCAGGTTGAGCGAGGATGCGGGGGACGCGTGCACCATCCACATGATCCGGCCGTCCTGACGCGGACCGGTGCGACGAAAATGCACCTGGCCGTCCCGAATGGTAACGAAGCCGCGTTCAATTTGTACCATAGCCCTGTCCTGCCGCATGATCCGCTGGCGACACTTTAACGCAGGAGCCAGGCGCGTGATTGAACTGCATACCGTACCAACCGCAAACGGCTACAAAGTGTCGATCCTGCTGGAGGAACTGCGCTGGCCTTACCAGGTCGTGCCGTACAACCTGCAAAAAGGTGAGCACCTCGCCCCCGCCTACCTGAGCCGCAATCCGGTCGGCCGCCTGCCGATGATTGTCGACAAAGACCCGGCGCTGCGCGAGCCCCTGAGTCTCTACGGCACGATGGCGATCCTGGTCTATCTCGCGGAAAAGTCGCAGCGCTTCCTGCCCGCGACACAACCGGCCCGGGCCCGGGTATTCGAGTGGCTGGGCATCGTCTCCAGCGACATCGCCCCGGCGTTCACCGGTCAGTTCGTGTTCAACATGCTGATGCCCGAGAAAATTCCCGCCGCGATCGCGTTCTACGACAAGCTCGTGACCCGCTTGTTAGGTCCGATGGAACTGGCGCTGGGCCGCTCGGAATACCTGGCCGGGCCGGACTACAGCATCGCCGACATCATCGCGTATCCGGTGGCGGCAGTTTCCATGCAGCGTTTCCCGGGGAATTTCGAGCAGCACCCGAACATCGGCCGCTGGGCGTCGCTGGTTGGCGCGCGGCCCGCGGTCCAGGCCGGAATGCGCGTGCCCGCAGCCTAGGGCCTGTTCACAGGCCCTGGCCCGGCTTGGCGATGCCGAGGAACGCGGCCGTGACTAACAACGCCCAGATAGTCAGCACCATCGGCCGGGTCTTGGCCTGTGTCCTGGCGACCAGGTCCTCGAGCTCCGGCGTCGACCCGGTCGTGAAGATTTTCCGCAACGCCGGCACCATGGGCTTGCCGAAAATCCGGATGCCGATGCCGCAGACGATACAGAGCGAATAGACCAGGACCTTGGCGCTGAGCCAGGGCGTCAGCAAATGCCCGGTGCCGCGAAAACCCTGTACGGCATCCCAGATCAGGCCCGGTACCAGGATGAAACGCCAGGCAAGATCCACCTTGCGGAGCCGCTCGCCTAACAACGTGCCCTGGAAACGGTGCACCGACACCACCAGCGCCAGCCAGCTGAGTGCCACCAGCCAGGTGATCGCGATCCAGCCCGGCCGCAGATTCACGGCGCCAACACGGTCCGCGAGCATGTAACCCACCGGCAGCATCAACACCAGGCAGTAGCGCGGAATCATGTCGATCCAGGCGAGGATGCGCAGCGCTGTCTGCCGCGCCTCGATGCCGAGTTCGCGCTTGCGTAAAAACGTCGCCGAATAGAAAACGCCGATGTCGCCGCCCAGCCAGTAGGCGAACAACAGCAGATGCGCCAGCTTCACGAACACATAAGTATCCATGGGCGACACCCTACCGGAAGTGCTTGATCGGCTACAATCCAATCGCTTCGGTAATCACGGTATGGGCGCGGCCGCCCCGGGGGTCCTGACGATGGCGATGGCAAAAATCAATGGTCACAACATGTATTACGAGGTGCTGGGCCAGGGTGATCCGATCCTCTGCATGGGCGGCTGGGGCACCTTCTGCCATGACAACCATCATCACCTCGCGCGCGGCCTGACCGACCGTTACCAGGTCATCTGTTTCGATTACCGCGGCATCTGCGAATCGGACGACGACCTGAGCCTGCCGTCCACCATGAAGTTGCACGCCGGCGATGCCATTGGCCTGCTGGATCATCTCGGACTCAGGAACGTGCATCTGATGGGCCTCGTGGGCATGGGCGCCTGCGTCTGCCAGGAAATCGCGATTGAGCGGCCGGACCTGGCGCGCAGCATGCTGAACATGGGAGCCTGGTGCGGCATGGATGATTTTCTGCGCGACCAGCTGGAGATGTTCCGCTGGATCCATCGCGACTGCGGCTTCATGGCATTCCAGAAAGCCGTCACGCTGCTGTCCTTCACGCCCGAGTACTACAACGAAAACAAGAGCAAATTGTTAGGTGAGAAAGGTGGCTGGAAGGAACTGAACGGCCGCCTGACCGCCCATGAGCGCCTGATCGATGCCTGCGTGGGTTTCGATTCCACCGACCGGCTGGCGCAGATCCGCTGCCCGAGCCTGATCATCCACGCGGGACTCGACACCGTGACCAGCCCGCGCACCACAATGCCAATCGAGAAAGGCATCCCGGGCGCCAGGGGCATCCTCTGGGAAGACGTCGCCCACGTGGTCGCCGGCAAGGAACAGAAAATCCGTTTCGCCAGCACGCTGTTCGACTGGCTGAAGGACAACTGATGCCGCCAGTCGAGTTCCTGCTGTTTGGCGCCACGCTGGTCGGCGTGGCGCTGTTCCACCGGCATGTGCTGGCAATCGCGGTGGCGGGCCTGATCTCGATTGCTACTTACAAGTTCCTGGTCACAGGTTTCGCCGACGGGCCAGGTGTTGCGGGCTTGTTAGCTCACCTGCAGCACGAGTGGGTAATCCTTGCGAACCTGTTCGGCCTGCTGGTCGGCTTTGCACTGCTCGCCGACCATTTCGAGCTGTCCAAGGTACCGAAAGTATTGCCCAGCTACCTGCCAAATGACTGGTCCGGCGGTGTCGCCCTGCTCGCCATCATCTTCGTGCTCTCGGCATTCCTGGATAACATCGCGGCTGCGCTGATCGGCGCGACGATGGCCGCCGGCGTGTTCCGCAACCGCGTGCACATTGGTTACCTGGCTGCCATTGTCGCCGCGTCGAATGCCGGCGGCGCCGGCAGCGTGCTGGGTGATACCACGACGACGATGATGTGGATCGACGGCGTGGCGGCCATCGACGTGCTGCACGCCTACGCAGCCGCCGGCGCCGCATTTTTCGTATTCGCCATTCCTGCGTCACTGCAGCAGCATGGCTACTCGCCAATCGTCAAGGAAGGCATCGACGCGCATCGCGTCGATTGGGCGCGCATCGCGATCGTCGCGTTGATCCTGCTGGCAGCCATCACGGCTAACGTCGCCGTCAACCGGCTGCCGGACGAAATCGGCGCCAGCCTGCCATTTCTGGGTATCGCCGTCTGGCTGGTGCTGCTGCTGACCGCCGGCTGGCGCAAACCCACCTGGAACATCCTGCCGGGCGCGGTCACGGGCAGCCTGTTTCTGTTAGCCCTGGTGCTGTGCGCCTCGCTGATGCCGGTCGAAAAGCTGCCGGCCGCGTCGCCGGCAACGACCCTTGGCCTGGGTTTCCTGTCAGCCGTGTTCGACAACATTCCGCTGACCAAGCTGGCACTCGAAGCGGGTGGCTACGACTGGGGATTCCTGGCGTATGCGGTCGGCTTTGGCGGCTCGATGATCTGGTTTGGCTCGTCGGCCGGCGTCGCGGTCTCCAACCGCTTCCCCGAGGCAAAATCGGTAGGCGCCTGGCTGCGCGGCGGCTGGCATGTCGCGCTGGCCTACGTGGTCGGCTTTGCCGCGATCTACTATTTGTTAGGCTGGCAACCGCACGCGCCACATCGTTAGCGCCGGCCCCGACGCGCGCTAGTTGAGCCGGATATGGCCCCAGCGGCCGAACCGCCAGCGCAGCAGCATGCTCCCACCTAACAAGGCGGCATAAATCGCCAGCGCCAGCCAGCCACCAGCCGCGCCCATGCCGGCATGCGGGACCGGGGCTACCCAGGCCTGCTGCGCCGAGAACACCAGCGAATGCGCCAGCGGTACGAACAGCAGCCACGACAGCAACAGCGCGGCCAGTGCCGGCACGCGCGTGTCCCCGGCGGCACGCAGCGCAAACCCGGCGCCAAAATACAGTCCGTCGAAGGCCTGGTAGGCCGCTGCGATCCAGATTACGGTCAGCGCGATCTCGAGCGCCGCGCGTGATTCGGCGTCGGCCGCACCCAGGAAAAATGGCATCACCCAGCCGGAGGTCGTTACCAGCAGTGTGGCAACGAGAATCATCCACAACACGCACAGCTGGATCGTGCGATTGCCGATACGGCGGGCGTAGTCCCGATCGCGCGCACCAATCGCCTGCCCCACCAGTATCGATCCCGCCGATGCCAGACCGAGGGTGGGCTGGTAGGCCAACGATGTCAGCGACATCACCACCTGCGTCGCCGCGGCGCCCGGTACGCTGGCCTGCGCGACCATGATCTGGAACAACGCGACCCCGACCAGATCGGCGCCATACATGATGCCCACGGGCATCCCGGACTTGAACATGCGCCAGGTCTTGGCACCCTTGAACCGCCAGGTCAGGTGCGAGGCGAACTTGCCGCGCTGACTGGTCTGCAGAAAGAAGTACAGTCCGAGCAGCAGCGACATTGCCTGCGCCAGGTTCGTTGCCCAGGCCGAGCCCGCCATGCCCCAGCCCAGATCAAAAATGAACCATTGATTGAAAGGCACGTTGACGATCACCGCCGCCAACGCGATCAGCAGGGTCTTGCGCGTTTCGCCGATACCGTTGAAATAGCTCATCAGAGCCCAGCTCGCCATACCTAACGGCAATCCCAGCATGCGGGGTTGCCAGAACGCCAGCGCATCGGCCGCGACCGTCGGCTGCAGACCGAGCCGCGACATCAGCCACGGTCCCAAAGCGGCCGCCAGCCATGCGATTGGCAGTATCCCGAACGATGCCCACAGGCCGGTCCAGGCCGCGGCACTGGCCGCGCGATAGCGCCGCGCACCGACTGCATGGCTGACGTAGGACTGCACCATCAGGGCAACGCCCGCTAACAACATGGTGACGCAGGAGATGATCCAGTAGATCGCCGACATCGCGGCAACCGCGTCGGTCGCCAGCCGGCCCAGGAACCAGGTATCGGTGACGTTCAGGACGGCCTGGATTGCATTGGTCGCGAACAACGGTCCCGCGAGCCGCAGGATGTCGGCGCTGCGCGCGGTTTTCACGGCGGCTGACCGGATCTGTCTGCCGCTTCCGAGCGGCTGAACTGCGAGCCCACCCACAGCGCCACGCCTAACATCACGAATGAAAAAACCGCACAGATCCACGCATTGACGGCGAGACCGAAGGCCGCGACGAAACCGTACAGGCCCTGCCCCAGGCTGTCGCCGCCGCGCTGCAGCAGCGTATCCAGCAGGCTCTTGCTCTTGAACTTGGATTCCGGATTGAGGACCGTGAACAGCATTTCACGGGTCGGCTTGAACAGGCCATAGTCCGCGGCGCGCCTGACCACCTGGGTCACCAGCAGCACCGCACCGAGCGGAAACAGCGCCAGGGTCACCAGCGACGCAATCAGGACCAGTGGCACCGCCGCGAGGCTCAGGCGCACGCCGCCACGCGCGACCAGCCAGCCAACCACGACCACCTGCACGAACAAGGCTAACAAATTGACCGCAAGATCTATCTGCGCAAACAGGCCGGCACGCGATTCTATCGACACGTAATGTTCCGCGACGTAACGCGCCTGCTCCTGGTACATGAAGGCGCCCAATACCTGGCCCGCTACGATCAGCCCGCCGATGGCCAGCAGATAGGGCGAATGTTCCAGCCGTTTCAGATCATCCAGGACGCGGCCACCAACGATGGTGTCCGGCCGCGCCGCGGCCGACTCGGTCGCGCCAGCCCACACCTGGGCGAGATGGCCGCAGAAAACGGCCGCGAGCAGCATGCCGCAGGCCACGAAGATCACGTTCGAGGTGCCGACGGATTCAACGAACAGCGCATTGAAGACCGGGCCGGCGATGGCGCCGACGCTGCCGCCGGCCGCGATGACGCCGAACAGGCGCTTGGCCGCGCCGCTGCGCCACATGTCGACCATGATGCTCCAGAACACCGACACCAGGAACAGGTTCATGGAGGTCACGGCAACAAAGAAGCAGCCGGCAAGTATCCTGGAATCCGGTGCTTCACGCAGCGCCAGGCCTAACAGCAGGAACAAGGCGGATATTCCCGCGAGGACTGCCGCGAACAAGCGGCCGCGCGTGACCGTTGCCACCAGCCACCAGTACGCCGGCAGCACCACCAGCATCACCACGAACGTCAGGTAAAACAGCACATCGATATTCTCGCGCCCGACCTGCAGCGCGTAGGCCTCGCGCAGGCTGCGCAGCATGTAATAGCCACCTAACAGAAAAAAGTAGGCGGCGGCGGACGCGAGCAGCGGACGCCACTCGAAGGCCTGGATCTGATAGCGGCCGCGCGGTGCCGCGCTGGCCCCGGTCATTGCAGCGGCCGCAGCGTGCCGGTCAGGTGCGGTTTCCTGCCTTCGTTGTCGCGCAGGCAAAAGCCGGTGCCTTCCTGCCGCTGCCACTGCTCGAACAGCAGCCACGCGGGCAGAAAGACCGGTAACTTGAAATTGACCGACATTTCGCAGGCATTGCGCATCGTGGCCGCGTCCAGATCCGAGGCGCACCGCGCCAGCGACCACATGCCATGCGCGATCGCCGCCTTGAAGCCGAATACCCGGGCACTCAGGTCGCTGAGATGAATCGGGTTCAGGTCGCCGCCCAGCAGGCCATAACTGCGGCCCAGTCCGGCCGGCGCCTG
>DAIQQI010000427.1:0-2384 GCA_036786925.1 Steroidobacteraceae bacterium | reverse complement strand
TGCGCCAGCTCGACAACCTGGCCGAAGCAAATGGCCGCGTCGTTGGCAGGCAGGCGCTGCGGCAGCAGCAGTGGCAGCCGCGTATCTGTTAGCCGCGCGATGCAGGATTCCGCCAGCCGGCGGTTCTGGAATACGCCGCCCGTCAGGCCGATTCCTGCCAACGGCGTCGCTTGCGCCGTGACGCGCGCAAAGTCACTGATCGCAGCGGCGAGCGATTCATGGAAGCGCGCCGCACGCTCGGCCTGGCTAACACGCGCGTCCAGCAGCATGGGCAGCAGTGGCGACCAGTCGAGCCTCGGTAACCCGGCCTCATCCACATTCCAGGCGAGCCCCAGCGGATCGCCGCCCGGCGCCGCGAGGCTTTCGAGTTGCATCGGCGCCTGCGCCTCGAAACTGGCATCGCGGATGCCGAGCACGAGTCCAGCGGCGGCGTCGAACAGGCGGCCGGCCGACGACGTCCACGGGCTCTGCACGCCGCGCTGCCACGCGCTCCGCAGTAATTCGGTATTCGCCGGCTGGTCAGGCCACTGCCTGTCCGCGTGCCAGCACAACGAGGCCGCCGGGCGCCACGGCTGGCGCGCCGCGAGGTCGCCGCCCGGCAGCCGGAATGGCCGCAGACTGGCAACGCGCCGCCAGGCACCGGGCTGACCTAACAACGCTTCGCCGCCCCACAGGGTTCCGTCTTCGCCCAGGCCCAGTCCGTCCCAGCAAAACACCAGCAGCGGACCGCCGACCCGATGCTCAGCGGCGAGCGCCGCGGCATGGGCGCGGTGATGCCAGACCCGCGTGACTGGCAGGCCGCAGCGCTGCGCCCAGCGCGAGGTCGCGTAACCCGGATGACGGTCGCAGACGATGCGCTGTGCGGTAACGCCGTATAGACGCTGCAAATCGCTGGCAACCTGCTGGAACACCTCGAGGCTGCGCAGGCTGTCCATCGTGCCGATGTGCGGCGATATCACGACGCGTTTTTGCCAGGCCAGCGCCAGGCAGTTTTTCAGGTGCGCGCCCGTCGCCAGCACCGGCGTGCTGACAGACTCGGGCAGCTCGAGCTCGAGCGGCGCATGGCCGCGACCGAGGCGGATCGGCCGCATGACGCCGGCGCTGCGGCGCCATACGGAATCATCGGCAGGCCTGACAATGGGCCGGTTGTGGTGCAAAAAAGCATCGGCGACGCGCGCCAGTTTTTCCTCCGCCATCGCCGCATCGGTGATGACGGGCTCGCCGCTCAGATTGCCCGAGGTCGCCACCAGCGGTCCGCCGAAGTCCTCGAGCAGCAGTTGATGCAGCGGACTGTATGGCAGGAAGACACCGATTTCGCCGAGGCCCGGCGCCACGCCCGCAGCAACCGTACTGCCGGCGCGTTTCCGCACCAGCACGATCGGTCGCGCCGGGTCGCGCAGCGCCTCCGCTTCGCCGTCATCCAGGCTGGCATCGTCGCGTACGCGTGTTAGCCCATCGGCGCCGCGCCGCGGATACAGCAGCGCCAGCGGTTTGTGGGGCCGCTGCTTGCGATCACGCAAGGTCTGTACGGCAGCTTCACTGCGCGCATCGCATAACAGGTGATAGCCACCGATCCCTTTGACAGCGACGATGCCCTGCGCGCGTAACCGTTGCACACAGGCCTCAAGCGCAGCTTCACCGCGCAGCTCCATCGCCGCCCCCGGCACCCGCCACGTGACTTGCGGCCCGCACACCGGGCAGGCAATGGGTTCCGCGTGGTAGCGCCGGTCAAAAGGATCCTGGTACTCGCGCTGGCAGTCGCCGCAGAGTTCGAATGCCGCCATCGTCGTGTTAGGCCGGTCGTAAGGCAGGCGCTCGATCAGCGTGTAACGCGGCCCGCACTGCGTGCAGTTGATGAACGGATAGCGATAACGCCGGTTGTGAGGATCGGCGAGTTCCGCGAGGCAGTCGTCGCAGGCGAATTGATCCGCGGGCACGAAGATCTGCGGCGTGCCCTCGGTACTGCTGGCCTCGATCGAGAAAGCCGGCGGCGACGGTTGTACGGCCAGCGGCTCGCAGCGCAGCAGCCGCGGTCGCGCCAGCGGCGGCGCGTCGCTGATGACCGCCGCGACAAAGCGGCTAACAGCCGGCTCAGGACCCTGGATTTCAATCTCGACCGCACCGACCGCGTTCCAGACGCGGCCCGCCAGACCGAGGCGATGCGCGAGCCGGAATACGAACGGCCGGAAGCCGACGCCCTGCACATGACCGGCGAGCGTGATCCGGCGCGCGATTTCAGCGGCGGCTATTTTGCGCTCAGGCGCTGGCGTGTTGCCTGGCAAGCGGGCCTTCCCTGACGCCGCTTGCCCACCAGATACGGCACGCGCCCTCATCGGACACCATGCAGGGACCGATCGGATGGCGCGGTGTACAGGCGGCACCAA
>DAIQQI010000147.1:0-7913 GCA_036786925.1 Steroidobacteraceae bacterium | reverse complement strand
TGCAGCGGCGTGTTGCGCATCGACGGACAGCGGCTGGTGCCCGAGCGTTAGGCCGACCGGTGCGCGGTTGGGCCGGCGCACGCGGTGCAGGCCGGCGCAGAGCTCGCGCACAATGCATGCCCATTGCAGCCGGACTCCGGCCTAGGATCGCGAGCGACATGGCGAAATTGCTGGTGTTATGGCTGGTGGTTTTCATCAGCCTGATGGGATTCGGCATCACAGCGGTGCCGTTTCCGATTGTCGCCGAGCAGTTCCATGCCTCGCCGTTCTGGGTTACCTGGGGCAGCTCCGGGGTGTTCTCGCTGTTCCAGCTGGTGGCAACGCCGCTGTGGGGCCGCCTCAGCGACCAGATCGGGCGCAAGCCGGTGTTGGTTGTTAGCCTGATTGGCGCATTCGTGGCCTATGTCTGGACGGCGTACGCCGACGGACTGGTCTTGCTGATTGCGGCCCGCGCGTTCGCCGGGCTCATGTCCGGTAATCTGTCGGCGGCCTTCGCCTATGTTTCCGACATCACCGAACCCGGCAATCGCGCGCGCTATCTCGGCATCATCAGTTCCGCGTTCGGTCTGGGATTTGCCGCCGGCCCGGTTCTCGGGGGGCAGCTGGGCAGGATGCCGGACGGCACCGCGACCTTGTTCGCGCCCGGGCTGACCGCCGCGGCGCTGACCCTTGTCGCAATCGTCGGTGCCATGTTCTTCCTGAAAGAGAGCCTGCCGGCGCACGTGCGTGCAGAGCGCAAGGCCGTAGTCGCGGCTTCGGGCGTCCGGGAATCGGCATCGCCGTTCAAATTGTTAGGCAGGAAGCCGGTGCTGGCAGGCTTGAGTTTTGCCGCGCTCGCGGTCAGCTGCGGCGGCGCTGCGATGCAATCGATCTACCCGATCTGGGCGCGGGACATTTTCCAGCTGCAGCTGAACGCAATCGGCGCGCATTTCGGCGTCTTCGCCTGCTGCTCGGCAGTCGGGCAGGCGGTGTTGACCGGGATTCTGGCAAAACGCATGGGCGAGAAGAATGTCGCCTTGCTGGCGGTCGCGGGTGTCACCGTTGGCCTGGTGTTGTTCGCGCTGGCGCACAGTATTTTTGCGACCTGGGTGGCGCTCATCGTCCTGGGTCTCGGTCTCGGTATCTTCACGCCGTCGGTCACGAGCCTGGTGTCGTTCGAGGCTGAGCCCACCAATCGGGGCGCAGTCATGGGCGTTTTCAACGCCGGCTCCAGCGCCGGCCGGGTGTTAGGTCCGGCGTATGCGGGTGAGAGCTATCGTCACATGGCAGCGGGAGCGCCGTTCCTGATTTCTGCGATACTGACCGTCGTTGGCGGGATCTTCCTGTTACGCGCCAGGACCCAGCGCGTCACACGAGCCGCTACCACCTGAGGGAAAAACCATGAAGACCGCGATTGCTGCCCGACTTGTCCGAAACCTGCTACTGGCGTCAGCAGTCTGCCTGCTGCCCGGCGCGTTGCTGGCGGCTGACGCGGCCACGCCGACCGTGTTAGTCACCGGATCGTCACGCGGTATCGGTCTTCAACTGGTGCGCGAGTATGCGCAACGCGGTTACCGCGTAATTGCCACCGCACGCAAACCCGCCGAATCGAAGGATCTGAACGAACTTGCCGCCAGGTCGAAGAATGTGCGCCTTGAAACGCTGGACGTCGTCGATGCGGCCAGCGTTGCCGCGCTCGCCGAGCGCCTCAAGGGCGAGCCGATCGACATCCTGATCAACAACGCCGGTGACACCGACGAGTTTCGCGGCCAGTCCTTCGGCAAGCTGGCGCACGATCGGTTCAGCTACGCGATGGAACTGAATGCGCACGGCCCGATCCGCGTTGCCGAAGCGCTGTTCCCCAACATCCAGGCGGGCCAGCAGAAAAAAATCCTGGCGGTGTCGTCGTTAGCCGGCTCCATGGGCGCGAACGGCGGCGGCATGCCGGGCGGCTACTGGTACAAGTCGAGCAAGGCGGCGCTCAACATGCTGATGCTGACCCTGGCCAGTGACCTGAAGCCGAAGGGCATTATCGTCGCCTGCCTGTCACCGGGCCAGGTGGACACGCACGGTTACGCGGCGCGTGGCATCCGCATGCCCGGCACCATCGACATCGGTGTCAGCGTCGGTGGTTTGATCAAGGTGATCGACGGACTGACGCTGGCGCAGACCGGCACCTTCATCCGCTACAACGGCGACGTACAGCCCTGGTGATGCGGGCTCAGGCGGCGGCGAAGTATTCGCGGCAGATGTTCGCCAGCCGCTCACTGGCGAAGTCGAGCGCCGAGCCGGGCAGATCCGGCAGTTCGACAACCTGGCCATGCGGCGCCAGTTGCGCCGCCCGGCGGCTGGCAGCCGCGAGGTTTTCGTTGAGCACGATAGCTAACAAAGGCCGCGACAGCCGGGTGAGCGCCGCGCCCATGTCGTAATTGAATACCGCGGCGAAGCCCCAGTGCGAGCGCACGCCGGCGCGCATGATTTCGGTGAAGCGCAGCAGCATCCGCTCCGGTGACATGCCGTTCGGTATTGCGGCGGCGTCGCGTTCCCAGGCCGAGCACAGGAATTGAGGGTCGGTAAAATACGGCCTTGGCTTCGCAAACTGCGCGCGCAGCCGCTCGAGTTCCGCCGGCGCAAACAGCGGCACGCCGATCGCCGCGATGCGCCGGACGCGGGCGGGCGATTGCAGCGCCGCCGCGATCGCGATGGCTGCGCCGGTGTGTTGTCCGACAAAGTCCAGTCCCGCCGCCCGGGTCCTTCGATCTAACAGCGCGTCCAGTCCTGCGAGGATCGCTGCCGCATAGTCCTCGATGCCGGGTGGCGCGGGCGGCGCGTCCGAACCGCCAAAGCCCGGCACATCCGGTGCGATCACCAGCCGGTGATCTGCCAGCGCCAGCGCGAATTCGTCGAAGTCGCGTCCCGAACGCGGCGACATCGGCAGGCAGACGACCGGCGGCGCCGTGGCCCGGCTGCTCAACGGCTCGGTGATGGTCAGGTGAATCTGGCCGTACGGGCCCGGCACATAGAGTCGATGCTGCCGCGCGCCGGGCAGACTGCGTGGCCGCGTTGCCGCAGCGCCGGTTGTTAGCAGGCCGGCGCCGCTGAGTGCCGCGCCGGCGCCGAGAAACCGCCGCCGACTGGTCACGCGAGATCGGCGTCGGTCACGATCTCGCGCTTGCGGAACAGCGACATGAAGAACCGGCCCGCGGCCTTGCCGCCGGTGAGCCAGGCGACGCGCGCACCGGCACGAGTGTTCAGTAACACATGTTCCGCGAGCCACGGGGTCACGGTCTCGACCCGGTCCGCGAGGATGTTGTAGATCCGCTTAGTGCGCTCCCAGTCCCTGGGGTCGTTGCTGCCCATGTCCCGTTTCAGCAGGTCTGTTAGCACAATGCCGGGACTGAGGTAACAGATGCGCACCTTGCTGTTGCCGGTTTCCGCCAGCAGGCATTTGTTGAAATAGGTCAGCGCGAACTTGCTCGCGCCATACAGGCCCATTCCCGGGTTGATCATGCCATTCGAGCCATAGCCTTCCATGTTGTAGATGTAGCCGCCGTCGGCCTGGGCCGCCATCCCCTTCATCGCGACCTGGGTGGCCCACATCATGCCGAGTATGTTGGTGGTTTCGACGCGCTCGATGTCCTCTTCGCGCAATTCGCCAGCGCGCTGGCGCGGGTGCGAGACGCCGGCGTTGTTGATCCAGATATCGACGCCGCCAAAGGCGCGGACACTGTCATCCCACAAGTGCTGCACCTGTTCGAGGCTCGAGACTTCGCACGCGACGCCGTGCAGTTTGCCGCCGGGCGCACCGAGGGCGCGCAATTCTGTTAGGGCCTGGTCCACCGCCGCCTGGCTGCGGCCGGAAATGACGACCGCGTGGCCGCGGCGCAGGAATTCGGCCGCCATGCCTTTGCCGATGCCGCGGGTGCTGCCGGTTACCACGATCCGTTTCTGCTGGTCCATGCCGCGATGCTAGGCGCTGACCTTCCTGGAACCGGCGCCGGAGTCGCCAACGTCCAATCAGCGGTCGCTGGGACGCTGGTGTCTCGGCCTTGGGTGCCGCCCAGTATCCTTGTCCCCCGTTTCGGGAGGGCTGGAGTTTGGGCGAACTGAACATTGTCATTACCGGCGGCACGCAGGGCATCGGCTATGGCTATGCGCGTGAGTTCCTGCTGCGCGGTCATCGCGTGTTGATCTGCGGGCGCGATGCGTCGCGGGTTGCCGAGGCCGTCGCCAGACTACAGACCCAATGTCAGGCGGGCGAGCGTGTCGATGGCGCGGTCTGCGACACCGCGGATC
Source organism: Steroidobacteraceae bacterium (assembly GCA_036786925.1). Taxonomy (GTDB): domain Bacteria; phylum Pseudomonadota; class Gammaproteobacteria; order Steroidobacterales; family Steroidobacteraceae; genus UBA964. Next base: position 3,638 of record DAIQQI010000147.1, on the reverse strand, counting down.
TTGCGGCGCTGCAGGCGCTGTGGGACCGCGCCCGCAGTCGTTTCGGCCGGGTCGATGTTTTCATCAACAATGCCGGCTATGCGCGCACCGGAGCCCCGTTCGTCGAGAACACGCCGGATGAAATCGAGTCCATGGTCCGCTCCAACGTCATCGGCAGCATCAATGCCGCCCAGATCGCGATCGCCGGCTTCAAGAAGCAGGGTTCCGGCAAGCTGTACCTGACGTTAGGTGGCGGGGGCGCGAGTGGCCGCGTGGTGCCGGGCATGTCGGTCTATTCCACCACCAAGCGCGCGGTCAAGTATTTTGCCGACACGCTGGTCAAGGAATTGCGCGAAGCGAACAATGACCGGATCCTGGTCGGGACCATCAGCCCCGGGGTCAACATCACCGAGGGCCTGCTGCGCGAGTTCGCCGGGCTGACCCCCGAAGCGCGCGGCAAGGCGCTCAAGCAGCTCAACTTCATCGGCGACCATGTCGAGACCACGACCGCCCATATCGTTGGCGCGATCCTGGCTAACAAAAAGCAGGGTCATGCGATCACCTGGCTGACCGGCGGTCGCATGCTCAAGCGCGGATTGTCGATGCTGTTCAGTAAACGCGATGTCCTGTCGCGTTATGGATTATAGGTGCAAGCATGAGTACGGGATTCAAGCCCTGGGCGAGCGGCGATATTTTCATTGCAGTCACGGATCTCAACAATCCCGCGGATGATCACGCCGGCATCGGCCACATTCGCCAGTACGGCGCGGATCTCGTGCTCAAGGCGGATGTCAGCCTGTCGCAAACCTCGCACCTGGTCGGCGGTCTCAAGTTCGACCGCCACGGCGTGCTCTGGGCTTTTGACAGTCACGACCATGTGGTACTGAACCTGCATCGCGACGGCCGGGTGGTGGTCCGGGATTTTCCGCCGCGCGCTTTTTCGCATGCCAACTTCGCTGCCGACGGTTCGCTGTATCTCGGCGAGCACGTGGTGGGCGACAGCATCAAGCCGGAAATCCAGGCGCGCATGAAAACCTACATCTCCAAGGTCCCGGGCAGCGAGCGCTTTGGCGACGGCCACGTGTTCAAGTTCGACGCGGCCGGAAAGTTGCAGAAAGAGTATGCGACCCAGACCCACGGCGGCATGGGTGGATTCCTCGGCGTGACCATGTCGGCGCTGTCGCCCGATGGCAAGCGCCTGGTCTATTGCAGCGAGACAGGCCCGCGCCTGATGCAGTACGACCTGGCTAACGACCGGCAATTGCCGGATATCCAGAACATCCAGCCACCATTTCCGCCCGGACCCCCGCCGATGTTTTTCGGCATGGATTTCGGCCCGGATGGCGCGCTGTATGTATTGCGCGGTGGCTCGATCCACGTCGTCGATGAAAAATCGGGCGCCACCACGCGGCAGATTCCGCTGGCAGGATTTGGCTGGGCGGTGCTCGATCTCGCCCGGGACGGCAGTTACGCGTTCGTCGCGAGCTTTTTTACCGGCGAAGTCGCCAAGGTCGATCTAACGACCGGCCAGAAGCTGGGCAGCATTCAAACCGGCGCCGTCAAGGCACTGGCCGGCGTGGTCGAATACCAGGGGGAGCAGGGCTAACATGATTGTTGTAACAGGGGCGACCGGCCGGACCGGTGCCAGCGCGGCGCTGGAACTCGCCGTGCGCAGGATTCCGGTGCGGGCGCTGACGCGAAGCGCGGAGAAGGCCGCGAAGCTGCAGGCCGCAGGCGTGCAGTTGGCATTGGGCGACATCGACGACGCGGCCGCACTGGCGGCGGCGATGCAGGGCGTCACCAAGGTACTGGTGTGCCTGCCGAATGGCGAAGCGCAGCTGCGCCGTGAGAAAGCGATTGTCGATGCGGCTGTGGCCGCGGGCGCCCGGCACATCGTCAAGATATCGTCGGTCGAAGCGGCCGCGCACATGCACAATCCCGTGCACCAGACCCACTGGCAGTCGGAGGAGCACATCCGCTCCAGGGGCGTTGCCTGGACGATGGTGCGGCCGACTTTCTACATGCAGAATTTTCTCGGCAGCGCCGCCACCATCAAGTCCCAGGGCAAGTTCTATTTCCCGTTCGGCGAACAGGGCGCGGCGGCGCTGATCGACTCACGCGACGCTGGCTGGTTCGCTGGGCACGTGCTCGCGACCGACGGCCATGCTAACAAGAGCTACGATATCACCAGTCGCGACAAGATGACGTTTCACCAGGTGGCGGACGTATTCTCGAAAATGCTGGGCCGGAAAATCAGCTACGTCCCCCAGGACCCGGTGGCCTACAAGGCGTTTCTCGGCAAGTTCGTCACCAGCGCGTGGCACCTGAACGCGGTGTGCGACATTTTTGCGGAAATCGCCAAAGGTTATTCGGTGAATGTCACCGACACTTTCAGCCAGGTCAGCGGCCGCGAGCCCCTGTCGCTGGAAGGCTTCATCCGCGAGCACCTGGCGCTGTACCAGCCCTGAGGAATCCGGCCGCGAGCTGCAGGTAGTGCGGCCAGGGCCGGTCGAACCCGGGCACCTTGCCGAGGATATTGCGATCGCGGGCTAACACGCTGGCGAGGTAGAGCGCGCGTGCGGCCAGCAGCGCCGGCAGCGCCTGCTGTTCCGGCGCGCTCAGGGGCCGCAGTCGTTGATAGCCATCGAGAAAAGCGTGATCGAGCGACGGATCGAGATTCTCGCTGCGACTGCGCCAGATGAAGGGCGTCAGGTCGACGCACAAGGCGCCCAGGCCGCAATCGTCAAAGTCGAGCGCGTACAGTGCGCCGTCGGCGGCGCGCCGCAGATTGCCGAAATGCAGGTCGCCATGCAGCGAGCCGGCCGGCAGCCCGGGCTCCTGTTGCAGCACGCCGGCGATCCCTGAGCGGACCGCGGCCACCGTATCGCGTTCCTGCGCGTCGCCTAACGCCGCGTCCAGGGCCGGGGCGGTGCGTGCCAGTTTTTCGCCGAGGCTGTGCCGGCGTGCGGTGGCGGGCAACCCGGCGCCGCAGCCGTGAATCGCCGCCAGCAGCCGGCCGGCGGCACGCGCATCCTCGATCGTGAGGTTCCGCCCGAGCGTCCGCCCCTCGATCCACGGATAAACGCAGATCATGCGCGGGCCTTCGGGCGCGGAAATTTCCAGGCCGATTGCGCCACGCGGGGTGCGCACGGCGGCCGGGGTCGCGATACCGGCTGCCGCCAGCGCTGTGGACCAGTCGATTTCTTCACGCAGCTGCGCGGGCGTACGCAGTCCGCTCTTGAGCACCCGGATGGCGTGCAGTTTGTTAGCAGCGCGGAGCCGGTACCAGTCATTCTGCCCATGCTGCAGCAGTTCGACCTGCTGCGGCGGCCCCAGCGACCAGTAGTCGGCGACCACGGCACCCAGCGATGCTGCCTGCAGGATCGAATGGCCGACCCCGACGGCTTCAGTGGCGCGGATAAAGCCCGGATGCGGCACGCTCGAGTCCATGTCCCATGATATACATCAGGGTCATGGGGTCGCACGCATCCGGATTACAGGGTGGCATACATGAAGTGATCGTCGGCGTGCCCGACCTTGGGGCCGCGATCGCGCACTGGCAGGCCTTCGGTTATGCGGTCGTCAGCCAGGGCCGTCTGGATGCCAGTCTGGCGCACTCGTTATACGGCCGGCAACGTGCGCTGCAGGCGGCGCGGCTG
>DAIQQI010000426.1:352-2388 GCA_036786925.1 Steroidobacteraceae bacterium | reverse complement strand
GTGAATTTTGAACCGGAAACCGGCGCCACTGCCGCGCCGTCGGCCGTAACCGATCCTGCAGCGGACGCCGGCGACGGTGAACAGCGTGTCAGCCCGATTGCACGGCGCCTCGCGGAACGCCTGGGCGTCGACCTGTCCAAAGTTCAGGGCACCGGCCGCAACGGCCGGATCTCCAAGGAGGACGTCGAGGCCTGGGTCGCCGTGCATGGAGCGGCGGCAGGCGGCGCCGCTCCGGCGGCGGATGTCAAACGCGTCCGGCTGAGCCCCACGCGTCTGACGATTGCCCGTCGCCTGACCGAGGCGTCGCAGTCGATTCCGCACATACGGCTCGATGTCGACGCAGTCGCGGATGCTTTGTTAGCACGCAGGGCCGCCTTGCGGGAAGCTGGCGTCACAGGAATCTCCGTGAACGATCTGATGCTGCGCGCCTGTGCGCTGGCGCTGGTCAAACACCCGCAGGTCAACGCCCAGCTCGATGGCGAAGAGCTGCTGCAGTTTCCACATGCCGACATCGCGATCGCGGTCGCGACTCCGAACGGCCTGATTACGCCGATCGTGCGCCAGGCCGATACCAAGCCGGTCGCGGCCATCGCCAGCGAAAGCGCCATGCTCATCGAGCGTGCGCAGAGTGGCTCACTGACACGCGCCGACATCAGCGGCGGCAGTTTCACGATCTCGAATCTCGGCATGTACGGGATCCGGCGATTCGACGCCATCATCAATCCGCCGCAGGTTGCGATTCTGGCCGTCGGCCGCATCGAGGAGCGCGCGATCGCGCACAACGGCAAGGTCAGCACCGCACGGATGTTGACGCTGACGCTGGCAGCCGACCATCGCGTGGTAGACGGCGCAACCGGCGCGCAGTTCCTCGACACGCTGCGACAATTGATCGAAAATTCCGACTGGCTCTGATTCCAAGGACAATCCATGTTGCCCAAAATCACATTGCGTCTGCTTGCCGTCCTGTTAGCCAGCGCCGCTGTCGCCGACACGCCACCGCCACCCGCTGGTGAAGCGCGCGCCAGCAGCCTCAAGGACGTTTCGCAACTCGATTCGCGGCAGCTGACCAGCGATCCGGAAGGCTGGCCGGGCGCCAAGGTCTACAAGGACGCCTGCGCCGCCTGCCACGAGGGCCAGGTGCCAAAAGCGCCGCACAAGATGTTCCTGCAGATGATGTCCGGCGGCACGATTCACGATGCCTTGACCGACGGCCTGATGAAAATGCAGGCGGCAGCGCTCAGCGAACAGGACCGGGTCGCCGTGTCCGAATACCTGTCGGGCAAATTGCTGTCGGAGCAGGCCAAACTGACTCCTGTCAGGATGTGCGCAGCGGATACTTCGCGGTTTGATGCGGCACAGCGCCCGCAGCGCAGCGGCTGGGGTTACCACAATGCGCGCTTCGTGCCAGCCAGCGAAGCCGGCATCAGCGCCGACCAGGCGCGCAAGCTGAAACTCAAATGGGCATTCGAGTTCCCGGGCGGACTGCGCGCGCGCTCGCAACCGGCGCTGGCCTACGGCGCCATATTCGTCGGCAGCCACGACGGCACGGTGTACGCGCTCGATCAGCAAACCGGCTGCGCGCGCTGGACTTTCAAGGCTGGCGCCGAAGTCAGGACCGGCATTGTTCCCTTCGAAGCGTCGTCCGCACCTAACGTTCGCACCTTGCCGCCGCGCCTGGTCTTTGGCGATGTGATCGGCCGCGTGTATTCCATCGATGCAACCAACGGCAAACTCGCGTGGTCGGCCAAGGTCGATGACCATGCCAACGCAACTATCACCGGCACACCGACATTTCACGCCGGCGTCGTCTACGTTCCGGTGTCGTCGCTGGAAGTGACCTCGGCCGCAGATCCAAGATATGAATGCTGCAAATTCCGCGGCGCCATCGTCGCGCTCGATGCCTGGAGCGGGCAGGAGCTGTGGAAGAGCTACACCATTGACCAGCCCCCGCAGGTTGTCAGCACGCAGGCTAACGGCACCCGCGTGTTCGGCCCTTCCGGTGCGCCGATCTGGAACAGCCCCATGGTCGACGCGAA
>DAIQQI010000426.1:0-342 GCA_036786925.1 Steroidobacteraceae bacterium | reverse complement strand
GCGGCCTGCTGTACGCGGGCACCGGCGAGAATTACTCGGCGCCCGCCAACGATCGCAGCGACGCGCTGCTCGCCTTTCGGCTGCGCGACGGCAAGCTGCTGTGGCATACCCAGACGGTCGCCAATGACGCCTGGAACGTCGGCTGCATGATGGAAAGCAAGATCAACTGCCCGCCGGAAAACGGGCCGGATCTCGATTTCGGCGCCGGCATCGCGGTCACACAGGGCGTGAGGCGCATCATCACCGGGCACAATGCCCAGGGCAAGTCGTACATCATCACCGACGATCGCGTGACCGGCGGGACATTTCCCAGTCTCTACAAGACGACCGGCGATCTGCCGC
>DAIQQI010000425.1:0-2394 GCA_036786925.1 Steroidobacteraceae bacterium | reverse complement strand
GACATTTATCGCACGCATGCCGAGGCCGGCGGCATGCCGCGCATCTCGCTGCGCGACCCCGCCGGCAACCTGCTCGAGCTGCACCAGTGGGGCGCGGGGCGCCACGCGCACCGCCAGGACTCCGTGCCGCTGGATCGCGGCGACTACCAGCGCATCTGGAGCGCGGTGATGTTTGCCGACATGCGTGGCTTCACACGCATTTCGGAATATCTGCAGCCGGACCAGGTCGTACCGCTGCTCAACGAATATTTCGAGCTGCTGACCCAGATCACGTTAGCTCACGGCGGCCGCGTTTTTCACATGGCGGGCGACGGCATGATGGCCGGGTTCGGCGTGCCGGACAAACGCGACGACGCGCCCTGCCAGGCGCTGCGCGCAGCGCGTGAAATGCTGACACGCTTCGGCGAACTGGCCAAGGAGTGGCACCGCCGCCTCGACGTCCGCACCGGACTTGGAATTGGCATCAACGCCGGCGAAGTCATCGCGGGTCACGTCGGCAGCCCGAGTTACCGGCATTACACGATCGTCGGCGACACGGTGAACGTGGCCTCGCGCCTCAGTCAGCGCGCCCGCGCTGGCGAAGCGCTGTTCTCGCGGACCGTGATGACCGTGATCGAAGAACGCAAAGTCGACCTGCGTTACGTGGCGCTGCCGGCGCTGCAGCTGCGCGGTCGCGAGGCGCCGGTGGAAATCTACTGCCTGCCGACTACGGATCGCGTCGCGCTTTGAGCAAGCGGCAGCGCGTACGCGACCAGGGCATCGCTCTGCGCCCCGCCAACACGCGCGTTGCCCCCGGCGGCAATGACCACAAACTGGCGGCCGCCCGCCTGGTAAGTCATCGGCACCGCCATGCCCGGCGCGGGCAGTGTCGCCCGCCACAGTTCGCGGCCATTGGCGACATCGAGGGCGCGAAACTCGTTATCCATCGTCGCACCGACGAAAATCAGCCCGCCAGCCGTTACCATCGGCCCGCCGACGTTAGGTGAGCCCCAGGAGGCCGGCGACTTGATGCCGACTTTCTGGATACGGCCCAGCGGCATCTGCCAGACCAGCTTGCCGCTGTCCATGTCGATGGCGCTCAGCGTGCCCCAGGGCGGCGGCGTGCATGGCAGACCTAACGGCGAGGTGAACAATTCGCCCTCGATGCGGTAGCGTGTGCCTACCAACGCGCGGTTGAGATAATCCTTGCCCGGAAACGCGTTGTCAGGCTGGTCCTTGGGGATCACGCGTATGCGGGTCGCGAGGTTCTCGGCCTTGACGATCAGGAGATTGCTGCCGGGATCGTAGGCGGCGCCGCCCCAGTTGCCGCCACCTAACGCCGACGGAAACAACAGCGTCTCCCTGATGCTGGGCGGCGTGTACATGCCCTCGTAGCGCAGCTGGTCGAACTGCTGCTGGCACTGCGCGCGATCGATGGGCGTCAGGCCGAACAACGAATCGCGCGTCAGTGTCTGGTGCGCGAACGGGGCAATGCCGGTCGGCACCGGCTGGGTCGGCGACGCCACGTCGCCCGGCACGTCGCTCGCCGGCACCTTGCGCTCGACGATCGGAAACACCGGCGCGCCGGTGGCGCGGTCAAACACGAACAGCCAGCCCATCTTGGTCTGCTGGATCGCGACATCGATGGATTTGCCATTGCGCCTGATCGTGGCTAACACCGGATGCCCGGGCAGGTCGTAATCGAAAAGATCATGGTGCACGGTCTGGAAACTCCAGACCGCGTGGCCGTCGCGCGCATCCAGCGCCACGGTGGCATTCGCCAGCGGGATGTCGAATTGCCGGCCGCCGCCGAAATAATCGGTCGATGGGCTGGTGGTCGGCACGAAGACCAGTCCGCGTGCCAGATCGGCGCTCATCGTGCTCCAGACATTGGCGGCGCCAGACTGCTCGCGGCGCTCCGGCGGAATGACATTCCATTCCCAGCGCAACGCACCGCTCTGCGCCTCGAACGCGCGGATCACGCCGTCGTTCGCGTTGGCGATGCCATCGTTGGACGAAATCGATACCACGACCAGATCACCGATGACCAGCGGCGGCGCCGGGATGCCGATGAAGCCCTGGCCGTGATTCTCGTAGTCGGCGTGCGAGGCAAATCCGGGATGACCCCTGGCGGCGCCAAAGTCGGCGCAGGACTTGCCGTTGTCCGCGTCGATCGCATAGAGGCGGCCAAAGCTGTCGCCCTTGTACACGCGCCGGCTGCAGGGCTTGTTGTCGGCGGCGTCCGGCGCCTCCCAGTAGGCGACGGCGCGACAATTGGACGCGCGGCGCGGCTCGGGCGCCAGTGGCTTCGCGCCCGCTGCGGCGGTATGCGGATCGAATGCCCAGCGCTCGCGTCCGGTCGCGGGATCGAGCGCCAGCACGCGGTTGAGCGGCGTGCAGTAATACAGCGAGTTG
>DAIQQI010000424.1:0-2398 GCA_036786925.1 Steroidobacteraceae bacterium | reverse complement strand
GCATTCTGCAAATGCAGTTGATATCCGGGTCAGTTTGGAACACCCCCGCGCAGGCGCCATCCCCGAAAGGATCATTCGCGCGAGTCTTTCGCTGTCAGACAAATCCTTAAAGGTGGTTAACGGGACTTGTAACGCAATGATTGCTAACGGCTTCAATCTCGGCCATTGTTTACAACCCATCTTGCGAACCCATGGCAACGGGAGTGGACTCCATGACGCCGACCAGAATTGAACGCGACAGTTTCGGTGACATCGATGTCGATGCAAGCTGCTACTGGGGCGCCCAGACGCAGCGATCACTGAGGTTTTTTGCAATTTCGACCGAACGGCAATCGCCGGCGCTGATCGACGCCATCGTGATGGTCAAGAAGGCCGCCGCCGTTGCCAACCATGAATTTGCACTGCTTGATTCCGTCAAGGCCGGCGCGATTGTCAACGCGGCGGACGAGATACTGGCGGGGAGACACGCGGACCAATTTCCGCTCTCGGTTTGGCAGACCGGCTCCGGCACGCAAACCAACATGAACGTCAATGAAGTCATCGCGAACCGCGCCAGCGAGCTGCTCGGTGGTGTGCGCGGCATCGGACGGCTGGTTCATCCTAACGACGATGTCAACAAGGGCCAGTCGTCCAACGATGTATTTCCAACCGCAATGCACCTGGCCGCCGTCAGTGCCATTTCACGGAACGTAATTCCCGCGCTGGCGGAACTGCAGGAGTCCCTGCTGGCGAAGTCCCGCGATTTCTCCGCCATCGTCAAGATCGGCCGTACGCATCTTCAGGATGCAACTCCACTGACACTGGGCCAGGAGTTCTCGGGCTATGCGTTCCAGGTTGAGCAGTCGATCCAACACCTGCAGTCCACGCTACCGGCGTTGCGACAACTGGCGATTGGCGGCACTGCTGTGGGAACGGGCCTGAACACCCACCCGCAATTTGGTCGGCGGGTCGCGGAAACCCTGTCGGTCCTGACAACAATGGAGTTCGTCCCGGGCAGCAACAAGTTCGCCCTGTTGGCGGCCGCGGATGCGCTGGTGGCAGCCCATGGCGCTTTCAAATCCTGCGCTGCGAGCCTGATGAAAATTGCCAATGATATTCGCTGGCTTGCGAGCGGACCCCGTTGTGGCATCGGGGAAATCCGCATTCCGGAAAATGAACCCGGCTCCTCGATCATGCCGGGCAAGGTCAATCCGACGCAGTCGGAGGCTCTGACCATGATCTGCTGCCAGGTCTTTGGCAACGATGTTGCCATCAACATCGGCGGGGCCAGCGGCAATTTCGAGCTCAATGTCTATCGGCCGATGATCATCCACAATTTCCTGCAGAGCGCCCGATTGTTAGCAGACGGTGCCCGGAGCTTTTCGGCGCACTGCGTTGCCGGCATCGAGGCGGATCGCGAGCGCATCGCTGCGCTGCTTGCACAGTCCCTGATGCTGGTAACAGCCCTTGTGCCACACATCGGCTATGACAAGGCCGCGCAAATCGCCAGGCATGCGCACCAAAGCGGGCATTCACTGCGCGCAGCGGCGCTCGAACTCGGTTTGCTGACGGCTGAACGATTTGATGCGCTCGTCCAGCCGTCGCGGATGACCGGCCCGCAGGACTGAAGAGCCCCGCTAGCCGCGCGAGCGGCCGACCAGCAGCGTAACCACGGCGACGATCAGGAATACGACGAACAGGACTTTGGCGATGCTGGCGGCGCCGGCCGCAAGACCCCCGAAACCTAACACGGCAGCAATGATCGCAATGACAAAAAATACAGCAGCGTAATAAAGCATAAATCCTCCGGGGCTCTAATTCAGTTCGACACTGCGCCCAGCCGGCTATGTTTCGGATCGGGATGTTGTTACTTCGGGTGTAAGCGCCGGCCGACGCGCAATCGCGCCACCCTCGTTTTCAAACCGAGCCAGCGCGGCCCGCCCCTGCGAGTGTTCGCGTTCGTTCAGCAGGTCCCGCAGCCGGCTTACGGCGATTCGAACGAAGGCAATGGCGTAGCGGACGATCAGTGACTGGTTCTGCATCGTAAAGGTCCTTGGCCGAGATTCTTGCGACAGCGTGCGCTGCCGCGAGCTGCAATATCAGCAGGAATACCCGCACAGAATCGTCGGCGGTGTCTGACAAGTCACCCGCGTGGGAGCAGTCCCACAGTAGTTCGCGCTGCCGCCCGATGCTGCCGAGCGCGATGAACACGCAAGATTCAATCTCATTCTGAATTGCACTACTTGAGTTTCCCCGGAGATATGAATTGTCCAAGCACCTGTTTCGAACCGTCGGCCTCGCTATCGCATCGATCATGGCAACCGCACCAGCGTTGGCGAATGAGGTCAATGTGCCGCTCGGGCTCTATGTCGGCGCCGGTATCACGCAATCGCGTTTCGACGCCCGCACTTTCTCGGTC
>DAIQQI010000146.1:0-7969 GCA_036786925.1 Steroidobacteraceae bacterium | reverse complement strand
GTTGGTTGGTTGCTGCGCGCGGAGCCTGGCCTCCAGTGCAACAGCAGCCTGATCGAAGAGACCTTTGTCAGGCTTCTCTTTGCGATAGTGCTCGTAGGCATTGTCCAGCAGAGCAACCGTTTGGGCATCGGACCGTCCGCGCCAGAACGCCGGCCAGTCCTTGGGATCCGCCTGTGCAGGGCCGGAGCCGCATACCAGCCAGAACGCCGCAGCGAACGCGGCCAGGCTGAATGCTCGGGTCCTGCAGCCTGGTCGCACAGGACGCGCAATAGGCCTTGACATCGAGACCTCCACCGCGACCGGTGCCGCGAGAGTTGGGTGCTGAATTATCCTCGCATCAGGGACGCTGTCCAACCGTAGGCGTCAGGGCCAGCCAGTTCGAAGGCATTGTGAAACTTCAATTTGACTTCCGGCGCTCAAGGCACTGGCATCCGCCACTGCGTGATTGGCGCGCGCATTTTTTCCGGCGCAATTTGCTGCAACAGCGCCAATACGGCCTGCGGCTCGACATCGAGCATCGACAGGTTTACCAGTAGTTCCGGGCGTTTCTGCAGCCGTGCCGCCCAGCGATTGAGCGCCCAGAGCCAGGTTGAACCGGCGCACTGCGTAGCCGCGTCGTCGACGACAATTGCAACATAGGTTTGTGCGTTGTAGCTAACAGGTTGCAACGCGCGCACCTCGCCCCAGGTGATCGCATCGCGCGTCAGCCGGCGGTCATGAATGGAGGTGCGGTCGATATGCAGCAGCGCGGTGCGCGTGCGCAGCTCGATGACGAAGGTGATGAACACCGTTACAAACAGCAGGCCCATCAGCCCGAAGAACACCGAGTACACGATCAACCTGAATTCATCGTACTGCGGCAGGCGGCGCATGCCCAGGAGCATATAAATCATGAACCCGCAAAGCGCGATGAGCAGCGGCGACAGCACCAGCCCCGCCCGCAGTCGCCGGGGAGAAAGATGCGCATCCAGTGCAAGTTCGCGCGGTGGCGCCGTGCGAATGGCCGTGGTCATGAACGCGTGTTGCACTTTCGTCGCGCCAATATCCGGGACATTGAATTCACGACTACAGCCAGTTGCCCATCAGAATGAACGGCGCCCAGAAAAACGGGTGCGCGAATGGCGCTTTCGGATCCGCAGTGAACTTGGCAACCTTGGCGATGTTGGCCGCAGCGGCGCCGGTGGGCGGCGGCCGCATCGCGCCGCGCAGCGCAAGCGGCGCGGTGTCCGGCCGCAGCTCGCCGGATATGAATCCCATCTGCACGCGCCGCATCGTCTCGGCCTTGGTCAGCTTCTCGGCTTCATGCAGGCGGTAGAATTCGCGCATGAAAAGCCCGGTACTGCCGTCGGCGACCGACCACAGGGTCGCCATGACCGCGCCTGCGCCGCGCTGCTGCGCGAGCGCCCCGAATCCTTCGACCTCCTTGCCGGTTGCCTTGCCGCCACCAGCGGTCGTGCTCATGCTCTGACCGACATCGCCTAACGCGGTCTGGCAGGCGGACAGCGTCAGGAGTTCGACGCCGTTCAATGGGTAGTTGCCCGACTTGAAGTCCGCGAGCGACAGTTTGTTGCCAGCGCCCAGCAGCAGGAAGGAATCCACCTCGGTGCCGGGTGTGAAATTGAAATGGCTCGCGATATGCACCACCGGCGGGCGGGTGCGCAGAACCCGCGAGAAGGACTCGGCGGTGAATTTCTCATCCAGGCTGACGCTGCCCGAGAGCACGCCGGCCTGATCCTGGTCGCTGTCGCGAATGATTTCATCCAGCTCCACGGGCACCGCCGGCAATGCGGCGAATTGCAGCGCCGGCGCGGCCTGCGACACGCCGAGGCCGGCGATGCGCCACTGCGCCGTCGGCTTGCGTTGCAACGCGGCGCGCGCCGCCGGAGTGTAGAGGGCGAATCCATAGCGTTGCGTCAGGTACTGCCTGCCGTCGTGCAGGGCGCCGAAAGGCAGATACCGCAAAACGCCGTCGAGCGACAGCATCAGGACTTTCGCATGCGCCTGCGCCAGATCCGCTTCGATGGGTTCGATCAGCACCTTGTAGAGTTGCTTCGCGGTCACGAGCGGATCTTTGTTAGGCGACTGCAGGATCTCGCGGTACTGGAAGATGAGCGAGTACAGCGCATCCTGCCTGATGCTGCTCTCGCGATGAATCGGCGCGCCGGACGTGGTCAGCAGAATATGAACCTTGTCCGGCACGATCAGGTAATGGACGACGACCGTGCCCTCGCCCATGTCGGCCAGCTCGCCCTGCAGCCCGGCCAGCGACGCGGTATCGAGGGCCGCGAAATCCATCGCGCGCTCGGTACTCTGGGCCTTGAACGCATTCTCGAGGTCGGTGAGATAGGCCTGGAACGCTTCGCGGGCGATTTTCAGATCCGCGTCCAGCGCCTTGTAGCGCGCGTCCTGCTCCGGCGTGGGGTTAGCGATGCGACCCAGCACCTGGAACTCCGCGCCTAACGCAGCGAGTTTCGTGCTGACCTCCTGGTAGCGCGTTTTCCACGGCTGCTCGCCCGAGGTCAACGGCATGGCCGTGGTGCGTGTGTCCGTGACGGCGTCGCGGCGCACGAAATCGAAGTACTCTTCGTCCTTCAGCATCGCCATGACCTGCTCGGCTTCCGGAAGCCGGCCGCGCGAAATCAACTGATCGGCGAGTGCGCGGTACACCGGCTCTTTTTCCTTGGCCAGGGACTGCTGGAATTCCTTGGCCAGTGACAGGGCTGCGGCGCGCATCTGCTGGTAGGTGTTGATGGCCTGCTTGCGATAAAAAATACTCTGTTCGGTCCGGCCGAGCTTGTCGTAATTGCTGCCGAGCTGCTGCCACACCGTGGCTAGCAAAGACGGCGACTCGGTCTCAAGCGCAATTTCCATGGCCTGCTGGTTGAGCGTCACCGCGCGCCGAACCTTGCCACTCTTTTCCTGCGCTTTGGCGATCAGGGTCAACGTCGAGCCTTCACCGACCCGGTCACCCACCTGCCGTTGAATCACGATCGCATTCTCGTATTCGCGCAGACCGGCGGTGGTCTGACCGAGATCCAGAAATACGTCCGCGAGATTGCCGATGTTGCGCGCCACCGAGGCGCGGTTGCCGGTTTCGCGGAACAGGGCGATCGATTGCCTGATATAGGGCAGCGCTTTCTTGGCCTCTTTCTGCTCGTTCAGTGCCGCGCCGATATTGCCCAACGCGATCGCCTGGGTGTTTTTCTGGCCGAATTTCTGCGCGATATCGAGGGCGCGCTGAAAGTAGTTGATCGCCTCGGTGTACTTGCCAACGGAGTAGTAGTTGTTGCCGATGCCGATCAGCGCATCATTTTCGGCATCCGGGTCGCCGAGCGATTTGCGGATATCCAGTGACTGCTGGCAGGCGCTGAAAGCATCGCCGTACTGACTCATCGAGCGGTACATGTCGCAGAGGCGCAGCAGATTGGATGCGATTCCCTCCTGGGACTTAAGCTCGCGCGAAATGGCCAGCGCCTGCAGGTTATCCGCGAGCGCCGGCCGCAGCTGGCCCAGTTCGGTTTTGATGGACGCGAGGATCGCGAGCGCATTCGCCTCCAGCGAGCGATCCGGGATGTCGCGCGCATTCGCGACCGCCTGTTCGGCCAGCGGCAGACCCTCCGACGAGCGGCCGATGTTAGACTGCAGCCACGCGTACACAATCGTCGCGGTAACTTCGGCGTCGCGTTTCTTCTGCTCGCGCGCACCGGCCACCACGCGCTCCTGCAGCTGCAGCGCTTTCGCGTAGTCACCTAACGCTGAGTACACATCGACGATGGTGCCGTAATCGATGCGAATGTTGTTGCGATCGCCGAGCTTGGTGTCGAAGTCCAAAGCTTTCTGGTACCAGCGCAGTGCCTCGGACCACAGCCCCTGCTTCTTGTTCATCAGGCCCATGTTGGTATAGGCATTCGACAGCAGGCCGCTCAAGGACGCCGCATCGGCGCCGTTATTTACTGCCGCCAGCGCTTCGGCCATCTCCAGCCCGGCGGCGTAGGATTGCAGGGCATCGGCGTATTTATACTGAGAGTTCAGCAGGTCGCCCATGCTGCTTCTGACTTCCGACTGCGCGCGGCGGTTGCCCACTTTCTCGAACAGCGCCAGCGCCGCCTGATAGTCGGCCTGCGCGGCATCCCACTGGCGAGCCAGGCGGTTCGAGTTGCCGGACGACTTGAGTACGTACGCAGCGCTCTCGTCCTGCCCCAGCTGCTGCCGAATCTGCGCGGCGTCGTGGTAGCACTTCACTGCCTCGACATAATCTTGCGCGACGTTGTGGTAAGCATTGCCGAGGCTGGCTAACAAAGTCGCAACGTTCGCTGTATTGGTCAGCTCGCGCTGCAGCGCAATGGCAATCTGATAGTTTTCCACCGCCTTGGCGATATCCATCTTATCAACATGGATCTCCGCGATGCGCTGGTAGTCGACGGCGAGATCGTGACGGCTCTGCAGCCGCTGATCGATCTCGAGGGCTGCCAGATAATCCGCCAGGGCCTCATCGAGACGTTTCAGTGAGCGCAACGCCTCTCCGTGCTTGGTCAGGTCGAAGCTCATCTCCACATCTTTGTTAGCAGCGCGCGACAAGCGCAGCGCCTGGGCATAGGCTGCCTCACCGTCGGCAAAACGCTCGAGTGCCATGGAGACATCGCCAATGCCGAGCCAGGGTTTGCGCTCCGCAAAGCGATCGTCCCCTTTGCGGCGCAGCGCCAGCGCGTCAGTGTAGCTCGCCAATGCATCGGCATGATGCTCGAGCAGCGCCTGCATCGCGCCGACCTTCTCAAGATCGTAGGCCTCGCCGGAAGTGTCCTTCAGCTCTCGATCGACCGTAACGGCGCGCTGGTAGGCCGCCAGAGCCTCAGCATTGCTCTTCAGCGCCTCATAAGCCTGGCCCAGGCGAGTCAGATCGCGGCTCAGCGCGGTCTTGTCGCCCTTTACCTCGTGCAGTTGCACGGCTTCAGCTAACAGCGGCGCGGCGCCGGCCGGTTCGTTGCCGGTGGTGCGCAGCAGCTCCCCGAGGCGCGGCAGCAACTCGTAGAGTTTTGCGGTCTCGTTGAATTCGCGCAGCAGCGGCAGCGCCTGCTGGAAAAACTTCAGTGATTCCGCCGGTTGCTTCAGATCCTCGTAGGTCAGCGCGATGCTGTGCATGCGCAGGCCCTCGGCACGCCGGTTACGCGTGGCGCGATAAAGCTCCAGGGAGGCAAGATCGAGTTCCAGCGATTTCGGATAGTCCTTCAGCGCGTACCAGGTGTTGGACTCGTTCTCGGCATCGATGGCCTCGTTACCCTGATCCTGCAGCTTGTGATGCAAGTCACGCGCTTTCGCGTAGTACCCGGTCGCCAGCTGGTATTGCTTGCGCCGATATGCGAGATTCCCGAGGTCATTGTAGCGGCCGGCGGCGCCGGACTCATCGTCGTTAGCTTTGGCAACCTGCAGAGCGTTTTGGAAGGAACTTTCCGCCTGTTGCAGGCGCCCGGCCGCCGCGTGCACCTGGCCGATGGTTGCAAGCACCAGCGATTCGCCCTTGCCATTTTTGCTGCGGCGTGCGACCTCGAGCGCCGTCGCCATGGTCTTGAGCGCCTCCGCGTGCCGGTTGAGCGCGGTTAGTTTGTCTGCGGCTTCGATCCGGTCCGTCACCTCGCCGGCAGTGTCGTCCAGCTCGATATCGACTTTGATGGCAGCTTCGAAAGTCGCGAGCGCTTCGGCAAGCATCTGCGCTTGCGAATACGCATTTGCCAATCGTGTCAGCTCCAGGCTGACGGCCTGTCGATCACCTGCTTTTTCATGCAGCGCCAGCGCTTCGCGGAACAATGCGATAGCGGCCTGGGTCTCGTGGAACTGGTACTTTATCTTTCCGAGCCGCGTCAGCACGTCGCGCAATTGATTTTCATCGCCGATTTCGCGCAGCAGCGCCAGAGCCTCGGTCAACCGCTTGTCCGCATCATCGAATCGACCGACTTCCACCATCGTGATGGCGACATTGCGCAACTTCTTTGCGAGTTCCGGCTGCTTGTGCAGGTCGCGGTAAATAGCGGCCGCGCGCTCGTCATATTCAATGGACTTGTCGTTGTCATTGAGCAAATCAAGTGCGTTGGCCGCGTTGCCCAGGTCAACGGCCTCACCGGCCCGATCACCGGTTTCGATGTCGATCGCCAGCGCTTTTTCATACCAGGGCATGGCGCGACGATAGTCCTTGCGATTGTAGTAAATATTGGCGATACGCGTGAACGTGGCGCCCTCGAGTGCGAGGTTTTGTGCTTCGCGGCTGAATTTCGCGGACTCCTCGAAATAGCGCTGCGCATCGTCCAGCTGATCGAGGTTATCTTTGGCGTCACCCAACGCGTACAGACAGGATGCGGTCTTTTTCGGGTTCTTCAGTTTGCGCCGCAATTGCAATTCCGCAGTCCTGATGGCCACCGCTTGCGCAAACTGTCTGGCGTTGAAGTCGGCATCGGCGCGCGTGGCGAGGACATCAGCCTCGGCGCTCGCGTCTTTCGCGCCTTGGGCAAGCTGCTGCGCCTGCGCGAATGCGGCCAGGGCTTCGTCGCTGCGGCCTGCCTTGGCTAACATCTGTCCGAGTTGACGATAGGGCTCCACCGCCCGCGCCGGTTCGCCGCTCGCGACATGGCCCTCCGCGGCCTGGCGGAACAGGCCACCGGCAACGTCGACATGGCCCAACTCACGTTCCGAGGTCGCAACCTGCGACAGTTCATAGAACTCTTTTTGTCTCGGCCCCAGCTCTGCATAAATGCGCAGCGCTTCGCGGTACGGCGCCAGTGATTCCTCGTAGCGCCCCAGGTTGTAGAGCGCATCGCCCTGCGCGTCGAGGCCGGCCGCAAGCCTGGTCCTGGAATCACCACTGCGATACAGGGACACCGCAGCGGTGGCGGCCTCCAGCGCCGCCGTGTAGTCACGCAGCGATGTATATGCGGACGCGAGGCCTAATTGCGCGCGGGCCTGATAATCCTGGTCGCCTGTTTCCAGGGCCAGCGCCAGCGCCGCGGCATATCGATCGCGCGATTCCGGATGCCGCTTCAACGTTGCGAGAAATGAGCCGAGATGCAGGAGCACCAGCGATTCCGAAGGCTTGTCGTCGCCCGCGCGTGCCAGGTCCAGCGCGCGCTCATCCTGCGCCAGGGCCTCGATCGTCCTGCCGGAGGCATCGAGATCCACCGCCAGGTTGGTCAGCGCGACCGCCTCGACGCCCTTGGCACCGGCCCGGCGCGCAAGCTTCAACGCGGTGTTATACGTGCGGATCGATACTTTCGTCCCGAGCTTGACGGACTCCACGTCCGCCTGTGTGACCAGAGCCGACGCCATGCGGGCATCGTTCTTGAGTACGCGCTGCATGGCAACTGCGGCATGCGCCAGATTGAGATCGTTGGCAGACCTTGCCCGCTGGCGCCAGGCATCGCCAAGATCGCCCAGCGCTCCCTGCCAGCTTGAAAATCGCGCGTCGCGCCGCAGCTCACGCAACAGCGACTGCACACGCGCTTCGGCTGCCCGTGGCGAACCCGCAGCAGCGATGTCCTGTTGGAGCGTCGTGATCCGCGGCGCAAGCTCGGCAGGCAGCTCGGCAGCATGAACCGCCGCGACGGCCAGCAACACACCTAACAGCAGCGGCGCGATTGCTTTTTTTGGATGAATCCCAGCGAGTCCTGAAAACATTGCGCCTGCTCTCACTATCCGGTTACTGCTAAGGAGACGGCGGTCCCGCTGCGGCGTCAGGCGCCGGCCGGTCGATAATGACGCGGTAACGGCCGGGCTCGCTCACGCGTGCACCCCGAGGCTCGGCCCAGGCCCTGAATGCATCGAGCTGACCGGCCGCGACCTCGACCTCCAGGATCACGCGGTCCGGTCGCGGGCTGCGTGTCACCCTGAAGCCACGCGCAACAAGGTCGCTGGTGACCTCGCGCGCCATGGTTTCCGGATCGGCCGCCAGCAGCGTGATCGCGCCGGCCACGCCGCGGGGTGTCTC
>DAIQQI010000423.1:0-2407 GCA_036786925.1 Steroidobacteraceae bacterium | reverse complement strand
CCCGAAAGGCGTGTTGGTCGTGATCTGATGCACGACGGCCGCGACCGCGCCCAGCAGCAGCAACGCGAGCGGTACGCCGCGGTAGCCGTTGGCGATCAGCACCACCAGCACCACGAGCTGTGCCACCACGAACAGCTTCAGGAAAGTCAGCTCGGCCGTGTCGACCGCGAATCCAAAAGACCTGCGACGGGCGCGGCCGCGCAGTGTCGCGGTCACCAATGCCAGCACCACGAGCGCCGCGACGACCAGTCCCGTTGTTCCCTGCAGGTAGTAGGTTGTCAGCGCCGAATAGAGGTTGCTGCCGCCGCCTTCAACCACCGGCACGGTCTGATTCCGGATCACCAGCCAATGCAGGCCGCGAAACACCAGCAGCCCGCCCAGCGTCACAATGAACGCCGGAATCTTCTCGATGGCGATCAGCGTGCCGACCGCCGTCCAGACCAGCACCGCGCCAAGGGTCGCGATCAACAAGGCAAGGGGTGCGGGGACATCGTGCCAGAAGACCAGGACCGCCGCGACCGCGCCCGCCAGCCCGACGCCGCTGCCCGCCGACAGGTCGATCTGCCCGGGAATCAGCACGACTAACATGCCGAGCGCAAGAATCGCGGTGACCGAGAGCTCGACGGACAACAACGACAGGTTGCGGGCCGACAGGAATACCGGCTCGCGCCAGGCAAAGAACAGCCAGATCGCGATCAGGGCGATGACCATCGACAGTTCGCGCGTGATGCCCTTGCTCACCTTACGCCACCGCCCGGGTCCGGCCCATCGCCGCAGCTAACAGGATTTCCTGCGTCGCCTGCGCACGAGTAAACGTCCCGCCCACCCGGCCCTCGCACAGCATCACGATGCGATCGCTCATGCCGAGCAGTTCACCGAGCTCGCTCGATACCAGCACGACGGCCTTGCCGGCGCGCGTCAGGCGATTGATGAGTTCGTACACCTCGAGCTTCGCGCCGACGTCGATGCCGCGCGTCGGTTCGTCTAACAGCAGCACCTCGGGCGCGGTCAGCAGCACTTTCCCGAGCACGACCTTCTGCTGGTTGCCGCCGGACAGCGTCGCCACCGGCTGCTCCAGCGCGTGCACGCGGATGCGCAGTTCCGCCACGATGGAGCTGGCGCGCTCGGCTTCCAGATTCTTGTTGAGGAACGGGCCACGACACATGCCGGCGAGGGAGGACAGCGACACGTTGAACAACACGCTCTGCGGCAACACCAGTCCGTAGCGCTTGCGGTCGTCGGTGACCAGCGCCAGGCCGCTCTGCAATGCCTGCTGCGGGCTGCGGATGCCGCATCGTTGACCGTTGAGCTCAACCTCGCCCGCCGTGCGCACGCCCCAGTGGCCTACCAGGTGCATCAGCAGTTCGGTGCGCCCGGCACCCATCAGGCCGCCGATACCTAACACCTCGCCGGCAGCGACCTCGAACGAGATGTCCTGCAGCACCGCGGGCGCATGACGGCGTACCGCTACGCTGACATGCCGGACCGCCAGCAAGGTCGCGCCGGTTTCAGCGACACGCCGCGGATACAGATCCTCGATCGGCCTGCCGACCATCAGTCGAATGATATCCGCGGCGCTCGTGTCACTGACGTCGCGCGTGCCCTGGACCGCGCCATCGCGCAGCACCGTAATGCGATCGGCAATCGCGAATACTTCATCGAGCTTGTGCGAAATATAGATGCAGGCGACGCCCCGCTCGCGCAGCCGGCGGATCAGCGCCAGCAGCGTGTCGATTTCGTGTTGCGACAGCGCCGCGGTTGGCTCATCCAGCACGAGGATCCGGGGCCGGCGCGCCACCGCGCGCGCAATCTCGACCAGCTGCTGCTGGCCGACGCCGAGATCGCCGAGCCGGGCGGCAGGATCGAGGCGAATGCCGCAGTCAGCCAGCACCGTGATCGCCTGTGCATAGACCTTGTCCCAGGCGATCAGTCCGAAACGGCACGGCAACGCCCCCAGAAACAGGTTTTCGCCGACCGACATGCCGGGAAACAGCGCCAACTCCTGGTGGATGATCGCAATGCCGGCGCGCTCGGCATCGCGGGTCGACTGAAAACGCGCCTCGCGGCCCTCGATCAGTATGTCTCCGGTGTAGCTGCCATGCGGGTGCACGCCCGCGAGCAGCTTGATCAGCGTGGACTTGCCGGCGCCATTCTCGCCACACAAGGCATGCACTTCGCCGGCCCGGAGGTCAAAACTCACATCCGCGAGCGCGGTCACGCCGCCGAAACGTTTCACGATCGCACGCGCTTCCAGCACCACGGCGCCACTCATCAAATGTTACTCACGGCCCGGCAGTCACGGCCGCGGCGGCCGCGCGGCGGGCGCGATGCCACGATAGACATCGTCGTAGCTCACCAAACCGTCCTTGATGACGGTGCTGACAATATTGTCGCGAGTCACGGTGAC
>DAIQQI010000145.1:0-8012 GCA_036786925.1 Steroidobacteraceae bacterium | reverse complement strand
GCGGACTCCCGCAGGGAGTCGTGCCAGATGAACGACACCACCAGCACCGCGAGCAAAGGCACCGCGCCGCGCCACATCGCCGGCAATTCGCGCGCTTCCTCGGCCGGGTCGTCGCCGCGGACCTCGTAGCGCTCGCCGCGGCTCACCGCACGCCTGACCATCCAGGCGAGCCACGCGTAACCGATCGTCGCCATCGCGATCGCCACCACGAGGCTGACCTGCCACCCCGCATACGGCGTGGTGCCAAGAAACTTGATGGGTATCCAGTTCTGGATCTCGGGAGATCCTGCCGAGGTCATCGTGAAGGTCACGGAACCGAAGGCCAATGCTGCGGGCACGAAACGTCGCGGCACGCTGGCGACGCGGAACAGACTCAGAGCCATCGGGTACACCGAGAATGCGACGACAAACAGGCTGACGCCGCCGTAGGTCAGCACCGCGCAGGCGAGCACGACCGCCAGAACCGCATGCCGTGCACCGAGTCGTGTGACGATCCAGCGCGCGACGCTGTCGGCCGCGCCGCTCGCTTCCATGATCTTGCCAAACAAAGAACCGAGTAGAAACATGAACAGCCAGGCCTGGATGAAGCCGACAAAACTCTGCAGGTAGGCAGTCGTGAAACTCGGCGCACCCTCGGCTGCGAGCTGCGGAAACACCGCGAAACCGCTGCTGATTGCCACCAGCAGCGCGCACAGCGGCGCGGCGATCAGCAGTTCGACGCCGCGCATGGTCAGCACGATCAACAGCGCCAGTCCTAACAACAGCCCTAACAAACTCAGCATGTGAACCTCGGTACCTTGTCAGTCAGGAATGTCCAGCATGCCATCACGCCAGGAAATGGCATCGGCGCCAGGTTCCACTCGCAGCGATCCGCTGACCGCCTGGCTGGGCGGCAGCGCGGTTCCAGATGTCAGTCGCGCATAGACCGCCTCGAGGGCGGCATTGAGCAAGGGTTGCATCGGCACGTATCGGCCACGCATGCCGGGCAGCGGCAGGAACGCATCGAAGTGCTGTGCATGGCGAATCTCATAGTAACGCAGCTCACCGGCTGCAGCGCCGCGCCGCCAATGAACGGTCGCATAGGCGCGCGAACTGTGGTTGACCGACACCAGTCCGTCGTCACGACCATGCAACAACACCACCGGCCTGCGACCCGGATCGGCGCTCATCTGGATCTGCGCGATCCCCTGCTGCACCGCCGGCAACAGGCCGCGCAGGCAGCGGGCCGTATCCGGCAGCACGGCTGCCAGCGCAGTGCGCGCGCCGTCCGGGCCTGCGCGCACGATGCCGATGCCGGCGCCTGGCGCGATGCCATTGAGATCGCTGAAGACGCGCGCCAGCTCCAGGGCGTCGAGCGCGCGCGGCTGGCCGGCCGCATCGACGGCCGCGAAGGACAGACCGCAGGGCGCCGCGCCTGGAGCGGCCCGCAGGTAGGCGCTCGCGTAACCGGTCGTCACCGACTGCCACAGGACCGACTGCAGATTGACGACGCCGAGCCGCAGCGCGTCGGCGTGCACGCCGGCAGCTAACAACTGCGCCCGGGCTTCGCGCGCCTGGCTGGCTGCATCGATGCCGCTGACATCCGCGGCGCGCGCCAGATCCGCGCACCATGCTTCGTTCATGCCCTTGACCCGCGCCAGCGCCGCCGCCAGCGGCACGGCCGGATCCGTTTCTGCAAGCACCGCACAGGGCTGCAGCACTCCGTGCAGGCTGCCGTAATCATAAAGTCCGCGCACCCGGAAACGCTGCACCGCACCGCCCTGACGAACCGCGATTTCGCCCGCGACCGCTTCCACAGCGACGTTAGGTTCCGCGGCGACTCCCGCATCGAAGAAGCCCTGGCGATCGAGCTCGAGCGCGCGCAGCACCGCGCCACCGCCATTGGAAATGCCGGCGGCGATCACCAGCGTATTGCGCGGTGTCAATGGCCGGCGCAGTTGCCGGGCGTACTCGCGATTGATCAAGGCAAATCCCAGCTGGCCGGCGCGCAACACGTACCGCCCCCAGTCGGCTTCGGGGTTGCGACGTGACTGCGCATGCTTCAGCAGCACGGCATGCGGCGGCAAGCCGCTGCTGTCTTGCGCGGCAGGCGCGAAACTCAGCAATGGATCGTTGCGATCGGTTGAAACCGTGCCGTCGATTCTGACGCCGGCGCCGCGATCAACGTCCCAGAGCCCGACTCCCGTGCCTTTGTCAGTGTGTGCGACCGCGCAGCCGCGCCGGAGCGCCCACTCGGCGGCGGTCGGCAAGGCGCCATAGATGCCGCGCGAGCCCGATGACGCCACGACCACCAGGCACGGCTTGCGCGGGTCAAACCGGCGCGGGATTTGCACCAGCACCGCAGTGACGCCCGCGCCCTGCGGGTCGCGCAGCGCGGCCAGATACTCCACGCCCGCAACCCACTCGCCGTCGCGCGGGCCGAAGTCGCGGCCAAAGCCGCCTTCAGCCGAGATATCGATGAGCCCGCGGTAATTCTGATAAATCGCGCGGCGCCGCAATTCCAGCGGCGTTGGCTGGCGCGGATCGACAAAGCCGGGTGCGCTGCCACGCAGGCCGGTTGCGCCCAGCCCGGCTGTCAGCAGGTCGTCAGTCAGGCCATCGACTTCGATCCGGACGGGTGGCGCAACCAGCTCGCGCTCGATGGGCGTGACCGCGGCCGTCGCAAGTTGCTGCAGACCTAACGTCAGTGCGGCTAACAGCAAGTGGCGCGTGAGCCGGTGCAAGCGCCAGCGCCTCAGGCCGCAGGCGCTGCGGCGGCGGTGACACGATCGAGCAGCGCGCGGATCGCACTCCGGCACAGCGGCTCGTCGAGGGTCGGTGCGTGCCCGCGTCCGGGCACCAGCAGCACTTGCAGGTCCGGCTTCTCGCGCTGCATGCGCGCCAGCGTCGCGGCACTCAGGATGTCGGACGTCGCACCGCGAATTGCGAGCGTCGGTATCGGCAGCAGCAGGCGAAACAACGGCCACAGATCAGGCGCCGGACCCGCCGCCTCGCGCGCCGCATCGCCAATGCGCAGATCCATGTCGAGCACCGGCAGCCCCTGGGCGTCCTCCCGGTAGGTGCAGCGCGCGAACCGCATCCAGTCTGCATCCGTGTAATCCGGCAGTGCCATTTCGTTAACGGTGCGCGCCTGTGCGGCGGCGTCCTCCCAGCTGCGCACCGGCGGCAGCTTGCCGACGTAGGTCGCGATCCGTGCCAGTCCCGCCGCTTCGATTTCGGGACCCACGTCGTTCAGCACGACGCCCGCCAGGACGCCCGGCAGCATGGCGGCCATGGTCATGGCCAGCAGGCCACCGAGCGAAGTACCCACGACGATGACGCGTGGCGCCGCCAGCGCTTTCAACAGCACGCCAATGTCGCCGACGTAAGTCAGCGGCTGATAGTTGCGATAGTTCGGGTCGTAGCCGGAGCGGCCGCGGCCCCGCAGATCGGGTGTTAGCACCCGGTGCGTGCCGGACAACCACCGCGCCAGCGACTCGAAGTCGCGGCTGTTGCGAGTCAGGCCCGGCAGGCACAGCACCGCGGGCCCGGGCGCCGGTGACCGCGGCAGATACTCACGACAATACAGTGACAGACCGTCCGAAGACGGCACCTGGTGTTCGATGATCCCGGGATCGCTAGCCATGACCGACAGCATACGTCTTTCGCAATTCGCGCTTGAGGATCTTGCCGTTAGGATTGCGCGGCAGGCTGTCAGCAAACACCAGCGCCGTGACCCGCTGCTGCCGGCCGACGCGCGCATTGACCCAGTCGCGCAGCTCATCGGTGCTCGGCAAAGCGGCGGCGCCGGCGCGGGCCGGCACGATGACCGCCAGCGGCGTTTCGCCCCAGCGCTCGCTGGGGACACCAATCACCGCGACTTCCGACACCGCGGGATGCGCCACGAGGACGGCTTCGATGTCGGCCGGGTAAATATTCTGGCCGCCGGAGATAATCAGGTCTTTCTTGCGATCGACCAGGTAGAGAAAGCCCTGCGGATCGAGGCGGCCGATGTCGCCAGTACGCAGCCAGCGCCGTCCCCGTTCGTCGATCCAGGCCGCCTCGGCATTCGCCTCGGGGCGCCCGAAGTAACCGGTCATCGCGATATGGCCGCGGCCGACGATTTCGCCGGCCGTGCCCTGCGGCACTTCGCGATCGTCATCGCCGATCAAGCGCAGATCGGTGCCCGGCAGGGGCAGACCGACCGAGCCGGGCCGGCTGACCGCGTCCTCCGGCGCCAGTGTTGTTATCACCCCTTCTGTCAGGCCGTAGAGTTCGATGAAGTCGCAGCCGAATTCGGTCAGTGCGCGTTTTTTCAGCTCGATGGGCAAAGGAGAGCCGCAACACATCAGGCTGCGCAACGAACTCAGATCCGCGCTCTTGAGCTGTGGCGATTCGAGCAGGCGCTGGAACTGCACCGGTACCATCGAGCTGTGGGTGATGCGCTGCGCGGCAATGACCGCGAAGGTGCGCTCCACGTCGAACGCCGGCTCAATGACGATGGTGCCGCCTGCCATCACGGTGCACAGCAGGCTCACCCAGCTGATGTTGGAATAAAGACCGATCGAACAGAGCGTGATCGCGCGGCTGTCGTAACGCAGCGCCAGCGCCAGGTCGCGGGCCCAGTCGATGCGCCGCCGGTGGCTGTGAACGATGCCTTTCGGAAGCCCGGTCGTGCCCGAGCTGTAGATGATGTTGCAGAGCGAATCCGGTTCGATGCCCGCGTCCGGCGGCCCGGCCGGCGCCGTGTCACGCCACACACGGTAGTCGCGCCAGTGCCCGGCGCCCTTCTGCGCGTCCGGCGCATCCACGCAAATCCATGCGACCACGCCGGGCTGGCGTACGCTTGCCAGCCGCGCGCTGTGATCGCGGGAAGCGATGACGGCGACGGCGCCGCAGTCGGCGATCATGGCATGCACGGCCTCATCGCTGACCGCCACGTTGAGCGGCACCACGACGGCGCCGCTGCGCAGGATACCTAACATCGCCTCCAGCATCTCGAGACTGTTGCGCATCAGCACAACCACCCGATCGCCAGGCCTGACGCCGCTGCTGCGCAGCGCGCTGGCTACCTGCCCGATGCCTGCGCCGAACGCCCGCCAGCTGCGCCGCTCACTGCCGCAAACGACCGCCGTTTTCTCGCCGAGCCACCGCGACTGCCGGTCGATCAGATCCGGCAGCAGCAGTGGTGGCGCATCGAAACTAGCGGAAACGGTAGGCGACGCTGAGCGTGATGGTTCGCGGGTTGCCATAGAAGGCAAGCACGGAGTTGTCAGTGGCGGCACCCGGGAAGTTGTACCCGGAAGTGATGTAACGCTCATCGGCGAGATTGCGGCCGTGCAGGCCGACGCGCCAGCGGTCACCGTCCGACACCCAGTTGATGGACGCGTCATAGATCCAGAACGCGGCCTGGTCCAGCAGCGCGATCGGGAACTCAAACTGCTGAGTCGCGCTGCGATACGAAGCCGAGCCGGTGAACGACAGCGTGCCCGCGGCGCCGAACATCGTGACTGGCAGGCCATAGCTCAGGCTCGTATTTCCGGTCCAGTCCGGGGTGTTCTGAATATCGGCTGCGCCGGCTACGTTGTTTCCAGCTTGCAGGAACTGCGTGTAGTCCGCGTTGGCGTAGCCCAGCGCCAGTGCTGCCGACAGACGATCCGTCAGCTTCGCGTTACCCTCCAGCTCCAGGCCCTTGATGATCGCCGCGCCCGCATTGGTCACGGTTCCGACGAAGCTCGTCTGCCCGGCGGCATTGACGACGATGGCGGAGCCGGGAATCTGCACGTCCTGGTAATCCGCGTAGAAGATCGCCGAGTTCAGCGTGGCACGGCCGTCGAACAGCGTGGTCTTGGCGCCGAATTCGTAAGACTTCACGAGCTCGGGCAGGAAGCCATTGCGGACGTCGGGATTGGCAAAGTTGCCGCGCGGATCGAACCCGCCACCCTTGAACCCCTTGGAATACGAGACGTATAGATTCAGATCCTTGTTAGGTTGGAAGGCCAGGATAGCGCGCGGCGTGAAATCCGTGTCGGTGCGCTGACCGCGGAATTCGGGGACGACCTGAACGCCGCCAACCAGGACCGGTGCCGTGAGACTGACCGCGGCGGCATTGCCAAACAACGGCGAATTGGCACCGAGGAATGTCTGGCGCACGACCCGCGAGCGGCGCTGGTCGTCGGTGTAGCGGCCACCCACCGTGAGGCTGAGCCTGTCGGCAAGATCCAGGGTTGCCTCGCCGAACACCGCCCAGGTCTTGGTATCGACATCGCCGACGGTCAGCGAAGTGACCGTGTTGAACACCACGTCGAACTGGTTGTAGGCGTTAGCATCGAGGTAATACGCGCCACCCACGACCGTCAGTTTCTCGCCACCATAAATTACCTGGAACTCCTGGCTGGTCTGCTTGTTCGTGTAGATGACGGGCGCGTCAAAGCTGCGCGCAGCGGTGGAGTCGAAATCGATCGGCGATTTCGAATCGTCCTCGCGGTACGCGGTGATCGAGCGCACCGTCCAGTCATCGCGGGTCCATTCAACGCGCAGCTGCGCGCCGCTCGACTCGACCTCGTTGCTGGTGATCGGACCGAGGGCCGTGATGCCAGCGGTGGTGTCGAAGGGGTGGCTGAGCAAGGTGCGCTGCACCGTCGAGATGGTAGGCAACAGGCGATAGCCCTGCCGCGGCGAGGAATCATCGTTGGTCCGGTCCGCCGCCAGATGCAGCCGAAGGTTATCGGTCGGTTGCCATTCGAAGGAAACACGCGCCGCCAGCACGTCCTTGTCGTAGTTCTCTGCGCCGGTCGTCAGGTTGGTGCCAAAGCCGTTACGGCTCAGCTTCGCGACCGCGCCGCCGATGCGGAAGGTATCGCCGACCGGTGTCGAACCACTGAGCACAGCGTCGATCTGCTGGAAGCTGCCAAACGAGAGTCGCGCGTTCAACGCCGGCTCGTTAGGATTCATGCGCCGCGTGACGTATTTGACCGCACCGCCGATGGTGTTGCGGCCGTACAGCGTGCCCTGTGGCCCGCGCAGAATCTCGATCCGCTCGACGTCATACACGTCGAGCACCGCGGCCTGCGGCCGGTTGAGGTAAACGTCATCGAGGTAGATGCCGACGCCCTGCTCGAAGCCGGCGACCGGATCCTGCTGACCAACGCCACGGATGAAGGCGGTGAGCGTGGAGTTCGTGGCGCGCGAGTTCTCGAGGGTGACGTTCGGCGTCGATTGCGAGACCGCGGTGATGTCCTGCGCACCGGTGGCTTCCAGGGCTTCGCCGGAAATGGACGTTACGGCGAGCGGTACTTCCTGCAGCGACTCCTCGCGGCGCCGCGCCGTTACCGTAATTTCCTCGATAGCGCCGGACTGGGCCCCGGCGGACTGCTGCGCCCAGGCGGCGCCCGGCGCCACGACTGACGCCAGCACCAGGCCGGTCGCTGCGGCCCCGCTGGCGAGCGAAACCAAACGAGTCCTGGCGAGCGCACGCCGCACGAACATTGCCACCGTAGCCATGGAATTACCCCTCAGTTATTTCAACGAGCGATGAAATATAGTTCAACGCTTGTTGAAATTCAACTGCAGATGGGTTGCGCGGCATGTCCGCCTCGACCAGACTATCCGGGTGATGACACGGCCAGGGATTTGATGCGGTGCAAAAAAATACCTTAGTGCGGCGACCCCGCGGACCGCGCAAAGACAGCGGGCGCAGCACGCGCGAGCGCCTGCTCGATGCGGCCGAACGGGCGTTCGCGGCGCAAGGCTTTCACGCGGTGTCGATTCGCGACATCACCAGGGCCGCGGGAGTGGATGTCGCACTGGTGAATTACTATTTCGGCGGCAAGCAGGCGCTGTTCGAGGAGGTGTTCCTGCGCCGCGCCGAGCTGCTGAACGTGGAGCGCCTGCGCCGACTGGAGACCGTTGTTAGCAAGGCGGCGCCGGATCCGCCGTCGATCGAGGCGATCATCGATGCGTTCACGCATCCGCTGCTCGACCGCTCGGCCCGCGGCGGGCCGGGCTGGAAGGCCTACTTCGCGCTGATCGCC
>DAIQQI010000422.1:0-2415 GCA_036786925.1 Steroidobacteraceae bacterium | reverse complement strand
CATCACCGCCCAGATCGCAAACGCGGGGATCAGCGTGATCATCGGCGCCAGCCGGAACAGCACCTTGTTAGCGGCCGACGGAATGACGACTTCTTTGACCAGCAGCTTGATGACGTCCGCGAACGGCTGGAAGATGCCCGGTATCAAACCAAAGATGCTGCCAACGCGGTTGGGTCCCTTGCGCAGCTGCATCCAGCCGATGACCTTGCGTTCCCACAGGGTCGTGAAGGCAACGCTGAGTATCAGCGTCACCGTGACGATCAGGATCCAGATGGTCGAGACCAGAGCGGCTTGCAGCTCAGGGGCCAATCCGGGAAACAAGGTGGCGATGAGCTTGCCCATGAGTGCGCTCAGCCCCGCGCCCGAATGGATTGCAGCGCTGGCGCGCGCCGCACCAGGGCGTCGATGCGATACGGCAGGAATCCATAGCCCGCGGGCTGGACCACGCCCGTCAGCGCGCCGACCGGTTCGGCGCCAACTGGCCTGGCAGCCGCGGACGCGCAGATTTTCTGCAATTCGTCGCGGATGTCCTCCGAGCTGTTGTAGTCGAAGCCGGGCAGGTTCAGCAGATTGCCCAGCACGCGCAGGATCTTCCAGCCGGGTCGCGCCTCGCCCTGCGGCGCAATTGCGCCCGCCCAACTCTGCCAACGGCCCTCGAGATTCACAAAGGTACCGGACGATTCGGCAAAGCTGCCCATGGGCAACAACACCTGCGCTGCGCGCAGCAAATCCGCCGACGCATACGGCGTTATCGCCGCCAGGAATTTCGCGCCAGCTAACAATCTGAGGTCCGCGCCGGCGGCGGCGTCCAGCCAGGGCTCCACGCCGCCCACCAGCAGGTAGCCACCGGACGGCTGGGCGAGCATCTGCGCCGCGTTCCGGCCCGGCTTGGCAATAACACTACCGCCCGTTTCCCGATGTGGCACGGCGCCGGCGAGGTAGGCACCCGCCGCATTGGCGCCCTCGGCCAGCACACCTAACGACGCGCCGACGACGCCTGCAAGCACTGCCGCCAACGCCCTGATCTCGGCGTAGGCCGGGTGCCTGATCGCTAACGCGCCCAGCCAGATCGCAGAGTTGCCGCCGTTCACGAAAGCGGCGGCCGCGGCCCGATGCTGTTCGTTCACGGTTGCGGCCTTGATGCGCCCGAACAGCCAGGCGGGCAGCGCCGGGGAGCCCGGTACGGCCGCAATCACCGCGACCAGATCGTCCACGAGCCGGGCAAACGAGGATTGCACGTAGCCGGTCACCGGAAAGAGGTATTCGAAGGCCGCTGGATTCACGAACGCAACCTTCGCACCACGTCGCGTCGCCTTCCTGACCCGGTGCGCGAGCATCGGCAGTTCCATGCGCAGGTCCGAGCCGATAACCAGGAGCCCGGAGAGCTTTTCGACATCGGCGATTGCCACGCCGAGCGACGGCTGCAGCGAGTCGTCGCCATCGCCGCGGAAATCCACCTGGCGCAGGCGATGATCGATGCTGTTAGATCCAAGCGCGCGCGTCAGTCGCGCGGCAAGATACTGCTCCTCCGCCGTCGCCGACGCGGACACCAGCGTATCGAGGCCGGCCCCCGCCGCCCGCAGCCCATTCGCGCAACGCGTCAGCGCAGTCTGCCAGTCGACCTTGCGCCACTCGCCATCCTCGCGGACCATCGGGCTCGTGAGCCGGTCGTTCGCGTAGATGCCTTCATAGCTGAATCGATCGCGGTCCGAAATCCAGGTTTCGTTGATCGCCTCGTTGGACCGCGGCACGACCCGCATCAGGCGTCCGCGCAAGACGTGTGCATAGATGTTAGTTCCGACGCCGTCATGCGGCGCCACCAGGGCGTGCTGGGTCATCTCCCAGGAGCGGGCGCGGAACCGGAACGGCTTGGAGTTCAGCGCACCGACCGGGCACAGGTCGATGATATTCCCGGACAATTCGTGATCGACACTGCGTTCGATGAACGTGCCGATCTCCATGTTTTCGCCGCGACCGGTGGTACCGAGTTCCTGGATGCCGGCGACGTCCTGGCCGAAGCGCACGCAGCGCGTGCAATGGATGCAGCGTGTCATGTCGGTGGAAATCAACGGACCGATGTTCTTGTCCTTCACCACGCGCTTGCGTTCGTGGAAGCGCGAGATGTCGCGGCCGAAGCCCATTGCCAGGTCCTGCAGCTCGCACTCTCCACCCTGGTCGCAGATCGGGCAATCGAGCGGATGGTTGATCAGCAGGAATTCCATGGTCGCGCGTTGCGCCGCAATGGCGTTAGGCGACTTGGTAAAGATCTTCATGCCCTCGGCGATCGGCGTCGCGCAGGCCGGCAGCGGCTTGGGCGCTTTCTCAACTTCGACCAGGCACATGCGGCAATTAGCCGCGACCGGCAGCTTGTCGTGATAACAGAAACGTGGCACGTAGGCGTCGATGGCATCCGTG
>DAIQQI010000144.1:0-8069 GCA_036786925.1 Steroidobacteraceae bacterium | reverse complement strand
ATACAATGTCAAGGTCAATAACAATGACAGCAAACGAACGCTGTCGATCAGCGCACTGAACGATACTAAATTCGGCGATATTACTGTGGCGCATGGGGCGGCAGGCGTTGTCGAACAGGTCGTATCAACGACCTGCTATCCCTTGCCGACAGCATTGGCAGTGAGTAGCCAGTACAGTTGCTCGTTCGTGGGTCGCGTCGCCAGTAATTCCTGTAACTTTGGGCACAGCAATACCGTCACCGCCACGACCCAATCGTCCGGTGGCACGGCGAATAGCCCGGCGGATACAGCCTCCGTGACGGTGTCGATCAAGTAGTCGCCCCCTGACCCGCAGGTAGTGATTCGCGGCGGTGTAACGCCCGCCGCGGACCCTGTGGCGGGCTTCGAACACTCGCCGTCAACGTGCCGGGCAAGGCCTGCGCGGCTGCGCTTTACGAAGGACCCAACCGTGCGCGTCCCATGCGTACCTGATGTGGTCATTACCAGGGGCAGTGGGACTTCAGGGGCCCTTTCCCTTTGTTAGCACGTCCGGTGAGTCCAGTTGCAAAAACAAGAAACCCCGCGGTTGCGGGGTCTTTGAATTGGTAGCGGGGGCAGGATTTGAACCTGCGACCTTCGGGTTATGAGCCCGACGAGCTGCCAGACTGCTCCACCCCGCACCAGTTGGGGACGCGGATGATACACAGGTTGTCTGGACGCGTCACGCTCGCAAAAAGCTGTTGCCGCTCAGGGATTTAGGACAGCACCCGCGCGCACAGATCCAGCAGCGGACCCGGGAACAGGCCCAGCGCGAGCACGGCCAGCGCATTGATGCCCAGAACCAGCCGCAGGCCCATCCCTGCCCGGCTCACCGGCATGTCCGCCGGCGCGTCGAAATACATGATCTTGACGATGCGCAGGTAGTAATAAAGGCCGATCACCGACATCAGCGCCGCGATCACCAGCAGCACGGTGTGCTGCGTATTCCACAGCGCCTGGAAGATCTGCAGCTTCGCCCAGAAGCCGACGAACGGCGGCACGCCGGCGGTCGAGAACATCAGGAACAGCATTGCGCCCGCCAGCAGCGGATCGCGCGCATGCAGGCCGCGCAGATGGATGATCTCCTCGGCCTCGAAACCGCTGCGGCTGGCTAACAAAATAACGCCGAAGGAGCCGAGCGCCATCAGCACATAGACCAGCGTGTAATAGAGCGCGGCTTCATAGCCCTGCTCCGTGCCGGCGACGAAGCCCAGCAGGATGAAGCCGACGTTGCCGATCGCCGAGTAGGCCAGCATGCGCTTGAGATTGGTCTGCGCGATGGCGATCAGGTTGCCGGCCACGAGCGACAGCACCGCAATGATCCCGAACATCTCGGTCCACCAGCCATCGACGCTGCCCAGGCCCTGCGACAGCAGGCGGAACGCCAGCGCGAACGAGCCGATCTTGGGCGCCGCGGCGACGAAGGCGCCCACCGCGGCAGGCGAGCCGTGGTAGACATCCGGCACCCACATGTGAAACGGCGCGGCGCCAAACTTGAAGGCCACGCCGACCACGACGAACACGACGCCTAACACGACACCGAGCCCGGGGTTATTGCCGAGCTTCTCAGTGAGGTCGGTAAACAGCAGCGAGCCGGTCAGGCCATAGATGAGCGACATGCCATACAGCAGGCAGCCCGACGCGATCGCGCCGAGCACGAAATACTTCATCGCAGATTCCGCGGCGACGCCGGATTCGCGATCGAAGGCCACCATCGCGTACAGCGACAGCGCCAGCAGCTCCACGCCCAGGTACATGGTCAGGAGCCCGCTCGCGGACACCATGACGCAAATGCCTAACAGCGCGGTCAGCGCGAGCACATAGTATTCGCCGCGCAGCATGCCGCGCGATTCCAGCGACGGCCGCGAGTAGAGCAAGGTCACCGCGACAAACAGAAACGCCGCGAGCTTGAGCGTGGTGGCCAGCGGATCCGCGATATACATCCCCGCGAACAGCAGGACTGGTTCAGTCACCGCCGCGTAACGAATGGTCAGCACCGCGCCGAGCGCGATCATGAACAGCGTCAGCGTCGGCGTCAGGCGTGAGCGGCTGCGCCCCGCGAACACATCCGCCAGCAGCACCACGCAGATCGAGAACGCCAGCCACATTTCGGGCAGCGCCGGCTTCAGGTTCGCGAGTGTCCATTGGGCGTTATGCATGGCGTACCTTAAAGCGGCAACTTGCTGGTGAGCACTTGCTGGACCAGGTGCTGTACCGAGGCCTGGGTGATATCGAGCAGCGGCGCGGGCCACAGGCCGATGAGCAGCACGCCGACCGCCAGTATGCCAAGCACCAGGAACTCGCGCGGATTGAGGTCCTCCAGTTCCGCGACATGCTTGTTAGCCACGGGACCGAAGATGACGCGCTTGACGAGCCACAGCGTGTAGGCGGCGCCGAGGATCAGCGTGGTCGCCGCCAGGACCGCAAACCAGAAATTGGCCTTGAAGGCGGCGATGATCACCAGGAACTCACCGACGAAACCCGAGGTGCCCGGCAGGCCGGAGTTGGCCAGCGCAAACAGCACCATGAAGGCGCCGAAGATCGGCATGGTATTGATCACGCCGCCATAGGCGCCGATCTCCCGGCTGTGAACGCGGTCATACAGCACGCCCACACACAGAAACAGCGCGCCCGAGATCAGGCCATGCGAGACCATCTGCACGATCGCGCCGTCGATGCCCATGCCGGCGCCCTGCGTCATGCCGGTCTGCGTGACGATCCCGAAGGCGATGAAACAGCCCAGCGTGACAAAACCCATGTGCGCGATCGACGAATAGGCGATGAGCTTCTTCATGTCGGTCTGCACCAGCGCGACGAAGCCGATGTAGACCACGGCGATCAGCGACAGCGCGATGATGAACATGTCGAGCGAGCGGCTGGCATCCGGCGCAATCGGCAACGAGAAACGCAGGAAACCGTAGCCGCCCATCTTCAGCATGATCGCCGCCAGCACCACCGAGCCGCCGGTCGGCGCTTCGACGTGCGCGTCCGGCAACCAGGTATGGACCGGGAACATCGGCACCTTGACGGCGAAGGCCGCAAAGAACGCGAGGAAGATCCAGAACTGTTCCTTCAGCGTCAGCGGCAGCGCGTGGAAGGCTGCGATTTCGTAGCTGCCCGCCTTGATGTAAAGATAGATCAGCGCGACCAGCATCAGCACCGAACCGAGGAAGGTGTACAGGAAGAATTTCAGCGTTGCATAGACACGCCGCGGACCGCCCCAGATGCCGATGATCAGGAACATCGGAATCAGCATCGCTTCCCAGAAAAAATAGAACAGCAGTCCGTCGAGCGATGAGAACACGCCGATCATCAGGCCTTCCATGATCAGGAACGCGGCGTAGTACTGCGCGACGCGCTGCTCGATCACCGTCCAGGCGGCGATCAGCACCGGCACGGTGATCACGGTGGTCAGCAAAATCAGCGGCAGCGAGATGCCATCGATGCCGAGGTAGTAATCGGCGCTCCAGGCCTTGATCCACGGCAGGCGCTCGACGAACTGCCAGGCGCTGGTGCCGGTGTCGAAACCGGTGTAAAGCGGCACCGACGCGCCGAGCGTGACCAGGGCGATGATCAGCGCCAGCCAGCGCGCCGCCGCGACACGCCGCTCACCTAACGCCAGCACGGCAAGACCGCCGAGGATCGGCAGCCATACCAGCAAGGAAAGGAGGCCCATCTGCCGCATGTCGTTCAAACCCTGAGGACGAACCAGCCCAGCAACAACGCCAGGCCGATCACCATCCAGAATGCATAGGAATAGAGGTAGCCGGTCTGCACGCGGCGAGCCATGCCCGCCAGCGAATCGACGATACCCGCCGCGCCATCCACCAGGCCGCGATCGATGATGGCCTGGTCCCCGCCCTTCCACAGGCCCGTGCCTAACAGACGGGCGCCGGCAGCGAGCACGTTTTCATTGAACCAGTCGAAGCCGTACTTGCGTTCCAGCACCCAGCGCGGGATGGCGAAGACCTGCGCGAGGCGATCCGCGGAGGCCGGGCTCTTCAGGAACAGGTACCAGGCGGTCAGTACGCCAGCCGCGGCCAGCCAGAACGGCGGCGCGGCCAGGCCGTGCAGCGCAAAACTCGCCCAGCCATGGAATTCGCCGGCCAACTCGCCGACCACATTGTTAGCTTCGCGGATGAATATCGAATTGCCGAAGGCGCCGCCGAACAGCAGTGGACCCACGGTCATGGCGCCGATGAAGATCGACGGGATCGCGAGCGCAATCAGCGGCACGGTGACTACCGCGGGGCTCTCGTGCGGCTCGGCGCCACCATGGCCATGTGCATGGTCGTCGTGCGGGTGATTATCGTGCTTCGCCCAGCGCGGCTCGCCGTGGAAGGTCATGAACAGCATCCGGAAGGTATAGAGCGCGGTGACAAACACGCCGATCAGCACGCAGTAATAGGCGTAGGTCGCGCCGAAGCGATGCGACTCCTTGACCGACTCGATGATGAAATCCTTGGAATAGAACCCCGAGAAGAACGGCGTGCCGATCAGCGCCAGCGAGCCGATCCAGCAGGTGATCGCGGTGATCTTCATCTTGCTGAACAGGCCGCCCATCTTGCGCATGTCCTGTTCATGGTGCATGCCGATGATCACCGAGCCCGCGGCGAGGAACAGCAGCGCCTTGAAGAACGCGTGCGTCATCAGGTGGAAGATCGCGACGCTGTAGGCCGACGCGCCCAGCGCGACCGTCATGTAACCAAGCTGCGACAGCGTCGAATACGCGATCACGCGCTTGATGTCATTGTTGATGATGCCGAGGAAGCCCATGAACAGCGCCGTGGTCGCGCCGATGATCAGCACGAAGCTGAGCGCGGCCTCGGAAAACTCGAACAGCGGCGACATGCGCGCGACCATGAAGATACCGGCGGTGACCATGGTCGCCGCATGGATCAGGGCCGAGATCGGCGTCGGGCCTTCCATGGAATCCGGCAGCCAGACATGCAGTGGCACCTGCGCGGACTTGCCCATCGCGCCGATAAAGAGACAGATGCAGATCAGCGTCAGCGCCGACACGCTGGTGGTCGCGGTCAGCGCGAACTGCGCGCCGGCGATGGATTCGGCGGATTCGAAGGCCCGCATGTAATCCAGCGAGCCGGTGTAATAGACGACGCCGGCAATACCTAACACAAAGCCGAAGTCGCCAACGCGGTTGACCAGGAAGGCCTTGAGGTTGGCGAAGATCGCGCTCGGCCTCTTGTACCAGAAGCCGATCAGCAGGTAGGACACCACGCCCACCGCTTCCCAGCCAAAGAACAGCTGCATGAAGTTGTTGGACATCACCAGCATCAGCATCGAGAACGTGAACAGCGAGATGTAGCTGAAGAAGCGCTGGTAACCATCGTCGTCATGCATGTAGCCGATGGTGTAGACATGCACGCACAGCGATACGAACGTGACCACCACCATCATCAGCGCCGTCAGCTGATCGACCAGGAAGCCGACCTCCATCGAGATGCCGTCGCT
Organism: Steroidobacteraceae bacterium; assembly: GCA_036786925.1. Lineage (GTDB taxonomy): Bacteria > Pseudomonadota > Gammaproteobacteria > Steroidobacterales > Steroidobacteraceae > UBA964. Next base: position 2,579 of record DAIQQI010000144.1, on the reverse strand, counting down.
GACCAGCCAGGTATAGACCGTGCCGTTGTAGACGCCCACGTGACCGGCAAAGAGGTCCCAGGCGATCTTGCCGGAGAGCGCACAGGAACCCGCTACCGCGAGAATCGTGATCCAGTGCGACGCCGCGCGACCGATCCTGCGGCCGAACAAGCCCGCGATCACCGCGGCCACCAGCGGCAGCAGCGGAATCCAGAGCAGCAGCGTGGGATTCATGGAATTCAAGCTCAGCCCTTCATCGTATTCAGGTCTTCGACATTGATGCTGCGTCGTTCACGGAACAGCACCACCAGGATTGCGAGGCCGATCGCCGATTCCGCCGCCGCCACCGTCAGCACGAAGAACACAAAGATCTGGCCGTCCATGTCGTTGAGAAAGCGCGAGAACGACACGAAATTGAAATTGACCGCCAGCAGCATCAGCTCGATGCACATCAGCAGCAGGATGACATTCTTGCGATTGAGGAAAATGCCGGCGATCGCAATGGCAAACAGGATGCCGCCTAACACCAGCAGCTGCGTCAGGGTAATCATGGCGCCGGCCTCTCGTCTTTTCTTTGGGGCTCAACCTTGACCATGCGTACCCGGTCGGCGGCGTTGGCCGACACCTGGCGATTGATGTTCTGCACCTTGAGTCCCTGCCGCTTGCGCATGGTCAACGCGATGGCGGCGACGATCGCGACCAGCAGCAACATCGCCGCCAGTTCCAGCGGGTAGATGTAGTCGGTGTACAGCAAGGTGCCCAGGTCGCGTGTGTTGCTGTATTCCGGCGGCAGCGGCGTGACGCTCGCGCCGACGTCGAGTCCAAACCCGACCGCGGCGACTACGCCGACAATCTCGATGATGACCGCGAGCGCCACCAGCCAACCGAGCCACGCAAAGCGCGTGAACCCGAGGCGGATTTCCTCGAGGTTGACATCCAGCATCATCACGACGAACAGAAACAGCACCATCACCGCGCCGACGTAGACCAGCACCAGCACGATCGCGAGAAACTCCGCCTGGATCAGCAACCAGATGGCGGCGCTGGTGAAAAACGCCAGCACCAGCAGCAGCGCGGAATGCACCGGATTGCGCGCCACGATGACGCCGAGCGCCGACGCGACCAGCACCGCTGCAAACGCCCAGAACAGAATCGTGACTAACACCCTATTCGCTCCTAACGGTACGGCGCGTCTGCGGCTTTGTCGGCGGCGATCATCGCGTCATAGCGCTCGCCAATTGCCAGCAGCTTGTCCTTGGACATGATGTTCTCGCCGCGGTTTTCCATGTGATATTCATGGATCCGGGTTTCGACGATCGCATCGACCGGGCAGGCTTCCTCGCAGAAGCCGCAATAAATGCACTTGAACAGATCGATGTCGTAGCGCGTGGTACGGCGCGTGCCGTCCGCGGCCACATCCGATTCGATGGTGATCGCCAGCGCCGGACACGCCGCCTCGCACAGCTTGCAGGCGATGCAGCGCTCCTCGCCATTGGGATAGCGCCGCAGGGCATGCAGGCCGCGAAACCGCACCGACTGCGGGGTTTTTTCTTCCGGATAGTTGACCGTGAATTTCTTGCGGAACAGCGTACGCGCGGTGAGCCACATGCCCTTGCGCAGTTCCGACAACGTCAGCGTTTTCCAGATCTGCGCCATGTCAGTCCTTCCAGGGTCCGATTCGGAAATAGGCGGCGATGCCTTCGACGAAGATCCATACCAGCGACACCGGAATCAGCACCTTCCAGCCGACCCGCATGATCTGGTCGTAGCGATAGCGCGGAAAAGTCGCCCGGTACCACATGAAGGCCGTCAGGAAGAACAGCAGCTTGAGCAGCAGCCAGACAACGCTCGAGGCCATGAGGAACTGCAGGAAAGTGCCCTGCAGGAACGTCCAGCCCTCGAACGGACTCAGCCAGCCGCCCATGAAGAACACCGCGGTCAGGCCCGATATCAGGATCATGTTCGCGTATTCGGCGAGGAAGAACAGCGCGAACGCGATGCCCGAGTACTCGACATGGAAACCCGCGACGATTTCCGACTCGCCTTCCGCGACGTCGAACGGCGCGCGATTGGTTTCCGCGAGCCCCGAAATGACATACACGACGAACAGCGGCAGCAGCGGCAGGAAATACCAGTTCGAGAACCCGCCCTGCTGGCCACGGACGATCTCGCCGAGGTTCAGGCTGCCGGCCGCCATGACGACGCCCACCAGCGCGAAGCCCATCGCAATTTCATAGGCGACGATCTGCGCCGCGGAGCGCATCGCGCCTAACAGCGCGTACTTGGAATTCGAGGCCCAGCCGGCGATGATGATGCCGTACACGCCAACCGAGGTCAGCGACAGCACGTACAGCAGGCCGGCATCGATTTTCGCGATGGTCAGGTCCGGATCGAGCGGCATCACCGCCCAGATCGCAAACGCGGGGATCAGCGTGATCATCGGTGCCAGCCGGAACAGCACCTTGTTAGCGGCCGACGGAATGACGACTTCCTTGACCAGCAGCTTGATGACGTCCGCGAACGGCTGGAAGATGCCCGGTATCAGGCCAAAGATGCTGCCAACGCGGTTGGGTCCCTTGCGCAGCTGCATCCAGCCGATG
>DAIQQI010000421.1:0-2441 GCA_036786925.1 Steroidobacteraceae bacterium | reverse complement strand
CGGCGTACCCGGCTTGAACATGCCGTTCACCCAGCCTTGCTGCGACGGCGTGTCGCGATTCCAGTCAAGAATGGCGCGGCGATGCGCGATTTTCCAGGCGCCGTCGCGGCGCTCGAAGCGGTCGTTGAGCCGCCCGCCGGTGAATGTATCGAGGTCGCCGTTAGGAGTGCTGACGCGCAACAGGGTCCAGACGTAGGTTTCGACGTAGGCGGTGTCGCCGTCGAAGTCGATGTGGCTGCTGCCCAGCAGATGCTGCATCGGGCCCATCTTGAGAATGCGCGGGACGGCGCCGTCCACATAGTCGAAAGCGTTGCCGGTGTACGCGCCGGCGTGCTCTTCGATCGCATCGGGGTGATAACAGGATTTCAGCAGCGCGGCATCGCCGCGATCGACCCCGCGTGCATAGTTCGCCAGCACTTCGCGAATCTCATCGCGGGCCAGCATCCGTTGTATTTTTTGGTCGTTGGCAGGCTGCATGGTCTTGGCGCGGCTCCGATGCTATCGTTCTGGCTACTTGCGGTACAAGACTGAGAGCAAAGCGCATGCCGGTCAAGCCCGGAATCAAAAGGGTTGTCATTGTCACGGGCGCGGGTGGCGGCCTGGGCCGCGCCTACGCGCTGGACCTGGCCACACGCGGTCTGCGAGTCGTGGTAAACAACCGGCGCCGTGACGTAGACGCGGCCGGGCAGGGCAGCGCGCAGCGGGTGGTGCGGGAAATTCTCGCGGCCGGTGGCGAGGCCATCGCCAACGAAGCGGATGTCTGCGACAGCGCTTCGGGCGCGGCGCTGGTCGCGCAGGCGCTGGCTAGCTGGGGACGCCTCGACGCCGTGGTCGCCAACGCCGGCGTCGACCAGCACCAGGCCTTCCACAAGATCAGCGTCGATGAATTCCGCGCGATCTTCGAGGTCAATTTTTTCGGCAGCCTCTACCTGCTGCACGCCGCCTACGCCCACATGCGTGCTAACAATCACGGCCGGATGGTGGTCTCGACGTCATCGGCGGGCCTGCATGGCCTGCACGGCCTCAGCGCCTACGCGGCGTCGAAAGCCGCGCTGATCGGCCTGATGCGCAGCGTCGCCGCGGAAGGCCAGTCGCACGATGTGTTCTGCAATGCCGTCGCGCCCTACGCCGCGACACGCATGACCGAGGCGCATGGCGATGCCGCATTCGCCGCGCGCATGCGGCCGGACCATGTGGCGCCCCTGGTCGCGCTGCTGGTCAGCGAGCAATGCCGCATCAATGGCCAGACTATCGTTGCCGGCGGCGGTGGCTTTCGCGCGGCCGCCATGGTCGAGGCACCTGGTGTTCATTTTGCGAACGCCGCGGCAGTGAAACCTGAGGACCTGGAGGCCCATTTCCTCGCGCCATTCCCGGCAGCCGACGCCAGGCCGTTTCCCGATGCGCTGGTGGCGTTCAGTGATTTCATGCAGCATCTCGAACAGGTGACCGATGCAAACCACTAAACCGGAACTGATTGCCGCATACCGACAACGCGGCTGGTGGTCGGATACGAAAATAACCGACCTCTTTGACGCCGCGGTGCGCTCCGAACCCACACGCCTGGCGGTGGTCGATGCGCATAACCGGCCGCTGCTGACGGGCGCGCCGGCGCTGCGCCTGAGCTTCGCCGAGCTGGATCGGTTGGTATCCGCCTTCATGTTGCGATTCGGCGACGCGGGGCTGAAGCGCGACGATATCCTGATCACCCAGCTGCCTAACATTGCCGAGTATGTCGCGGTGTACATCGCGGCGCTCAAGCTGGGCATCGTCCTGAGTCCCGTGCCGATGCAGTTTCGGCGCGGCGAGTTCGAGAAGATCCTGCCGCTGACCGGGGCGCGCGCGATCCTGTCTTTGCCGCAGTTCAAGGGTGCCGATCCGACGCAGGACATTGTGCCCGTGGCGCAGAAGCATGGTGCGCAGCTGCTGTTGCTGGGCGACCAGTTGCCAGAGCCTGGCAAGCCGGCATTGCAGAAACTGCTGCAGCGCGTGCATCATCATCGTCGCGGCGCGCATGCGCAGCCGTGGGCCGACGAGCAATCTTAGAGTGTCGCCCCCGGAAGGGCAAAGAGGGGGTCAGGTGAGGGTGGCGTCGACCGCCGCGGCGACGAGCTCGGCGATGGCGTCGGGGTCGCCCACCCCGTCGATGGTGAGCGAGTTGTGGAAGACGGTCTTGTTCGCCTGCGGGCCGGGAGAGTCCGGCTGGCCGATGTAGTAGCCGAGCGCCTCGGGCGCGAGCCAGCTCCCGCCGCCGTTCAGGTAGAAGCCGTTGTCGTCGGCGTGGTCGTGGCCGATGTCGAGCAGCTGCACGTCGGGAACGCCGGCCTGGACGCGCTCCCACACCGAGCGGCCACCCATCGGACCGCTCTTCATCGCGAAGAGGACCGCCCCCTTTCCCCAGCCGCTCCGGAAGATCACGGCGCCGAGATCGTGCCCGTACCAGT
>DAIQQI010000143.1:0-8124 GCA_036786925.1 Steroidobacteraceae bacterium | reverse complement strand
CCTCTGACCATCGAGGATGATGGCAGTCACCTCGCGGCTGGCTGGTCCCGGGCACGCGAGTTCATGCGTTTCTTCCCCTGGTTCGACAGCAGCCCCCGCGCAAGGCTGAACCAGGATTTTCCGACGGACGAATACCTGCACGGCTATGCGCTCGATCTGCTGACAGCGGGGCCGCATTTTTCCGACGCCTACAGCGCGGCGATGCGCTATCTCGCGACGCCACTGGTCAGTGGTGTACGGGCGCTGACAGTATTCATGTGCCGATCGAACGATCCCTTGTTCGCGTTTCTCGACTCGCTGCCTTCGCCCTTGCCGGCAGGCTGCCGTATCGAGCGCCTCGGACCCGAGCGCGACCGGTGGCAGGCGTTTTTGCGCGAGCAGTTCCGCGCAGCGCGCTTCAGCACGATGCCTGCGGCGTCGCCCGGTCTGGGTCGCACGCGCACGGCCGAGGTGGCAACGACAGCGATTCGGCGCAGCTACCGCGATGGCACACACGGACAATGGCAGCTGCGTGAGTCCGGCAGCACGAGCGGACGTCCGATACTTCTCTTGCCGGAAACACCGGGATCGTCAGCGGGGCTGTTGCCTTTGTTAGCTGAGTTCGCTGCCACCGGCCGGCCGGTGTGGGCGCCCGACCTGCCCGGCCAGGGTGAGACCGCCGCGGTCGTGCGGGCCGATGGCAAGCCGCCCGTACTCGCGGACTTCGTCGATGCGCTGCTCGGTCTGTTAGGGGCCAATACCCGGGAACCGCTGGACATCGTTGCCGCCTTCAGTTCCAGTCCGCTCGCGCTGGCAGCGGCCGCGCGCGCCCCGGAACGGATCCGCAGCGTGGTCTGCGACGGCATCCCGTTGTTAGGCGCGGGGCTCCGCAAGCAGCTCGCGCGTCTGGATTGCCCAGCGCTCAGCGTGTCACGGGACGGATCGCACCTGCTGGCATTGTGGCACCAGCTGCGCGACCGCGAGCTGTGCTGGCCCTGGTATGAGCGCAGCGCCGCCGCGATCCGCCGCGTCCCACCGGATCTGGGGGCGTTGCGGATGGACCGCATGACCCTGGACCTCGCGCGCCAGCTCCCGCACTACGGCGCCCTGAACCGCGCCATCTGGACCAGCGACTACGCCAGCATGCTGGCGACGGTGCCGCAACCGGTGTTGCTGTTCAAGGATCCCGGGGATCCGCGGCTCGCAGCCAGTCTGAAGGCGCGACGCCGCCTGCCGCTGGGCCAGCTGGTGAAGCGCCCGGATTCGGCCGCCAGCCTGGTGGCCACCGTTGGTAAGTTCTGGAAATCCATTGACACGGCTTCCTGACAGCGCCGCGGCCAGGCGCGTCGCCCTGCTCCTGCTGTTAGGCAGCCTGCTCGGCGATTTGAGTCATGCCGCAGGCGATGCCGCCTGCAAAGCGCTGCTGCAACGCGATTTTGGCCAGACTCTCGATGCGCCGACCCGGTTGACTGCAGCGGCGCTGGTCGCAACCGGCGACGGCGTTCCGGCGCATTGCAAACTCGAAGGCTATGCCGCGCCGCAGGTGGGTCTCGAACTGCGGCTGCCAGCGTCCAACTGGAACGGCAAACTGCTGACCCAGGGCTGCGGCGCCATGTGCGGCATGATGTTAGGTTCGGAGGCCTGCGCCGAAGCGGTGTCACGCGGCTATGCCTGCGTCACCACCGACATGGGACATCGCAGCCTGCCGTACGACGGCAAGTGGGCCTATAACAACCCGGTCGCCGAAATCGACCTGGGGCATCGCGCAACCCACGTCGCGACGCTGGCGGCGAAGGCGGTTGTTGCGGCGTACTACTCTGCGGCGCCGAAGCGCTCCTACTTCCGCGGCTGCTCGACCGGAGGCCGGCAGGCGCTGGTGGCCGCACAACGCTATCCCTACGACTACGACGGCATCATCGGCGGCGCCATCGTGTTTTATCAACTGATGGGCCCGCCGCTGCAGTTGTTCTGGGGCTCGACGGTGAACCTCGATCGTCAGGGCAAGCCAATACTCGATGTGGCGAAACTCCCCATGCTGGCGAAAGCCGTGCTGGCAGCCTGCGATGTTAACGACGGCGTCAGGGACGGCGTCATCGACAATCCGCTGCAATGCCAGTTCAAGCCCGAGAGCATGCGCTGTGGCACGCAGCCGGGCGCCGAATGCCTGACCGACGCCGAGGTCGCGGTGGTCCAGAAAATGTACGCCGGCCCGACGACCTCGCAGGGCGTCCGGATCATGCCGAGTGGCCAGCTGCCGGGGTCCGAGCTTGCCTGGGACAGCTATTTTCGCGGCGGCAAGGCCTCGCCCAATTATGGTTTCGGCGTGGAGATCCTGCGCTACCTGGCGTTCCCGACCGACCCGGGCCCGGCCTACGATCTGACCGACTTCAACTGGGATCGCGATCCACAGCGCATGAGCCTGTCGATGTTTTCGGCTGGCAACCCCGACCTGACATTGTTCCGCAATGCCGGCGGCAAGCTGCTGATGTTTCACGGCCTCGCGGATCCGGCCATCTTCGCCACCTCGACCATCGCCTACTACGATCTCGCGACGCGCACGATGGGCGGCCGCAAGGACCTGGACGCGTTCGCGCGCCTGTTCCTGCTGCCCGGGCTGTACCACTGCCGCGGCGGGCCGGGCACCAACTATGCCGATATGTTAGGTGCGCTGGAGCAATGGGTGGAGCGCGGCGTCGCGCCGGACATGATCATGGGCTATCACCAGAGCAACGACGCGCGCGGCCCGGTGGACCCGCCGGTGGGATTCGATCCCAGGACCGCCGGGTTCAGCCGCCCGATTTTTCCGTACCCGGACCGCGCCGTTTACAAAGGCACGGGTGACTGGAAGGATCCCGGCAATTATCAGCGCCGCCCAGGCAGCAGTCGTTTCCCGTAGAATTGGCGGCATGCAGATCCAACGAATTGAATCCGGTGTCCGGATGTCACAGGGCGTAGTCGCGGGCGGCCTCGTCTATCTCGCGGGACAGGTAGCCGACAATACCAATGCCGATGTCAACGGCCAGACTGCCGAGGTGCTGGCCAGGATCGATGCGCTGTTAGCCAAGGCGGGCAGCAGCAAATCAAAGTTGCTGACGGTCACTATCTACCTCAAGGACATCAAGGATTTCGCAGCGATGAACCAGGTCTGGGACAGCTGGGTGGCCGCTGACGGCAAGCCGGCACGGGCAACGGTGCAGGCCGCGCTGGCGACCCCCGCCTACCTGGTGGAAATCCAAGCGGTTGCGCTGCTCTAGCCATGGCCGACGTTTCCCAGTCGCGTCGCAGCTTATTGACGGCCGCATCGCTGTTAGGCCTGGCCGGCGCGGCGAAATCCGGCGCCAGCGTTACGCGACCCAGGCCGGCCGCAAGGCACCTGGACCTTGAAACCCCCTGGGATAATCTGACGGCCTACCTGAAGGCCCGCAGCGACATCTCGGGCAAGCCGTCGCTGTCCTGGACCTCGGGGCATATCTACAGTCATATCGCCGGGCAACCCGCGCGCCGCCTGCTGTTAGGCCAGGGGGTCAAGTGCACGCGCTGCGTCAGGACCGCGACCGGCTACGAATTTCTCGAGCGCGAGTGCGTGATCTTTTCAGACCCTGACACCGCGGAACCCCTGCAGACCTGGCGCAACCCGTTTACCGGCCGCGTCGTCGAGGTGTTCCACATTCGCAACCTGTCGGCCGGCAATCAGCTGAGTGCCGCAGGCCCCGACAAGGCATTTCGCATGCCGTACATGGAGCACAGCGGCGACGTCACGTTCTATGACGACCTGTTTTACTCGAAGCCGTCGAGTCTCAATGTCTTTGGCTACAGCGCATATGTCGGCAGTAATCTGTACGAAGGTGCGGGGATTTATCACTTCCACTCCAAACGCGCCGACCTCGACAACCCGGACCTGAGCGCCGTTCCGGCGACGACCTCACACACCGGGCTGCGGCAATGGCTGCCGTGGATGGAGATGGGCGCCTGGTCCGGCGGCCTGGTGCTGCCCAGCCGCGGCAAGAAGCTCCCGAACGGCGTTGCCGATCTGCCGCAACCCCTGCGCGGCTGGCTGGAAAAAAATTCGCCCGAGTTCCTGGAGGCGCCGACGCTCGCCGACCAGGCCAACAACCAGAAACGATTCTATGACCAGTTCCGCGACTACATCGACCGCCAGCGCGCGGCCGGGAATTGACGACCTAGACGCGCTCGGGTCCGATGCGCACCAGCGCCTTGCCGAAATTGCCACCGCGCATCAACCTGCAAAAAGCTTCTGGCGCTGCTGCCAGCCCCTCGGCAATGTCCTCGCGGTAATGGAACTTGCCTTCGCGAATCCAGCCCCCGACCACGCGGCTCATTTCGGCCATGCGTTGCACGTGGTCATAGACAACCAGACCTTTCATGGTCGCGCGCGCCCCGACCACCGGGCCGAGCCATGGTCCCGGCGGCGGCGTATCCATGCTGTAGGCTTCGATCATGCCGCACAGCACGATCCGCGCGCCTAACGCCAGATTACGGATCACGGCTTGCAACGTGTCGCCGGCGACGTTGTCGAAGTAGACGTTGATGCCGTTAGGACAGGCCGCTTTCAGGGACTGCGTGAGGTCGCCCTCCTTGTAATTGACGCAGTCCGCGAACCCGAGCTCCTGGATCGCGTACGCGCACTTTTCAGCACTGCCGGCAATTCCGACCACGCGCGCACCCATGTGCCGCGCAATCTGCCCGGCGGTCGAACCGACCGGACCCGTGCATGCCGAGACGACGAAGGTTTCGCCCGGCTTCGGTTCGCCTAACACCACGGTACCGGCCCAGCCGGTCAGGCCGGGCATACCCAGCACGCCCAGCGCCGACCCTAACGGCGCCTGCGCGGCGTCGAGCTTGCGCACGCCCTGCCCCGACGACAACGCATACTGCTGCCAGCCGTTACGCACCGCGACATAGTCGCCGGCCCGGAACTCCGGGTTACGCGACTCCATGACCTGCGCGACCGTTTCCCCCACCATCGCATCGCCAGGCGCCAGCCGATCGCTGTAGATCTGGCTGTTTTTCATCACGTTGCGATAGTAGGGATCCAGCGACAGGTAAATGCTGCGCGACAGGAACTGCCCGGGACCCGGCGTGGGAATCGCGGTTTCATCAGCGCCAAAATCCTCGGGCACGGGCAGTCCACGAGGGACTCGTGCCATCAGGATGCGCCGATTGCGGTCCGGCATATGCGCCTCGCCGCCTATAGCTGCTTCAACAGGTATTCAGCCGCCGACACTTCGAACTTGCCCGGAGCCTCGATGTTCACGTGCCTGGCAACACCATTGTCAACGATGACCGCGAAACGTTGTCCACGCATGCCCATGCCGAACCCGCGGCCATCCATTTCCAGGCCTAACGCACGGGAGTAGTCGCCGTTGCCGTCCGCCAGCATCATTACCTTGTCGCCAGTATTCGAGGCCTTGCCCCAGGCGCCCATGACAAACGCATCGTTGACGGCCATGCAGGCGACCGTGTAGCCCTTGGCCTTGAACTCAGCGGCGTGATTCACGAATCCCGGCAGATGCTTCGCGTCGCAGGTCGGCGTGAATGCGCCCGGCACCGAAAACAGCACCACTTTCTTGCCTTTGAACAGCTCGTCGGTCGTTACCGCCGCCATGCCGTCCTTGCCCATCATCTTGAAACTGCCCGTGGGCATGGTATCGCCCGCTTTGATAGTCATAGTCATCTCTCTCTGTGGTTATCGATCAGGTTGGTAGTCAAATCATCCCGAATACGGACGATGCAGGTACTGGCCGCGCGCCGGGCCCACCGGATTGCCATTGTTCCATATCAAATGGCCCCGCAGGTAGGTACTGTCGATGGTCGCGGACATTTCCATGCCTTCGAAGACCGAAAAGCCCTGCGATGACTTCGACAACTTGCCGCTGGCCATGAAGCTCTTCTTCGGGTCAACGAGCACGACGTCGGCGTCGAAGCCGGGCGCCAGGTCGCCCTTGGAATGCAGTCCAAAGCGCCGCGCCGGCGCCCAGGACGTGAGCTCGGCCATGCGGTTATAGCTGAGGCCCCGCGGCTTGCCTTCCGTGATCAGGGCCGGGAGCATGAACTCCGTGCCACCGAAGCCGGATTTCGCCATGAATACGTTGTCCTGCAGGCCGTGCTTGGATTCTTCCTTGCAGCAGGCATGGTCCGAACAGACCCAGTCGAGTTCGCCGGCTAACAGCGACTCCCACAGGTATTCGACGTCGGCACGCGACCGGATCGGAGGGTTGACCTTGGCCTGGTTGCCGATCTTGCTGGTGTAGTCGAGGCACAGGTGCCCGATCGTGACCTCGCGGCGGAAATTCACATGCGGGAACGCCTTTTTCATGGCCTTGGCGGCTTCGACCGCCTTGCGCGATGTCAGGTGCAGCAGGTTGATGTTCGGGCAGTTGGTTTCGTTGGCAAGATAACTGGCGATCGAAATTGCCAGACCCTCGGAGTGTGGCGGCCGCGCGGCACTGTAGGCGCGCAGCCCGGTCAGCGGCGCGCAGTCGACACAACTCGGGTCCATGGTCTCGCCATAGAGGTAGGTGTCGAGATCGGTGACCTTCGCCCCGCCCTCGACCATCCTGGTGTAGGCGCTGAGGATTTCCGCAAGTTCGCAGTGCAGCGACAACGAGATCGAGTCCTTGATCTTCGGATTCATGGCCATCGCGCGCTGCACACCGCGCATGACAAACTCGAAATGCGCGATATCGTATTTCTCGTTCTTGTCAATCATCAGGAATTCGTGCTGCGAGCTCGAGGCGCCATGCAGGCCGTAGCCGCCGTAGAACATGAAGATCTTGAATGACGTGACGCCGTACTTGTTGATCAGCATGTCAATTTCACCGATATGGCGGCGATCGAGCGGCGCGAGATGATAGGCGTAATCGACGTGAAATTTGCCGCGCGAGATCTCGAGCACTTCCGGATAGACGTCGGCGTAGGGTCCGCCCTTCTGCATGTAGTAACCGCCGGTGCGCATGTAATTGAGGCTGGAGGTAACCCCGCCCTGCGCCGCCGCCAGGCTTTCAGTGACCGCGTCCTCAGCTAACGGCGCGTAGATGCCGCAATGCATGTGTGGATCGACCAGGCCCGGGAACGCGAGCCGGCCCTTGCCGTCCACGACTTCGCGCGCATCGGCCGCCTTGAGACCAGCAGCAATTTTCCTGATCTTGCCACCGACGATCGCGATGTCGGCTTTCGGTGTCGTTGACTTGCGCGGCCTCACGATCTTCACGTTCTTGATCAGCAGGTCGTATTTCTTGGTGTCGCCCATAAGTTTATCCAATCATGAATAAAGACAATCCTGGCCAGAATGCCACGACAACCAGCCCGACCATCATCAACAGGATGAAGGGCAGGACCGCGCGACAAATAAAACCGAAACTCTCGCGAAATGCGGTCATCGCGACGATCAGGTTGAGACCCATCGGCGGCGTCAGATAACCGATCTCGAGATTGACCGTCATCATTATGCCGAAATGCACCGGATGCAGGCCCTGCGACTCGGCCACCGGCTGCAGAATGGGCGCCAGCAGCAGGATCGCCGACCCGATGTCCATCAGGCACCCGACCACCAGCAGCAGCGCATTGCTCACCAGCACAAACCCAACGGGACTGGAAATGAAAGTCTCGAGCTGGGCGACGACCATTTGCGGCACTTGTTGATAAACCAGCAGCTTGTTGATCGACAGCGCCATCATCAGGACGGGAAACAGGCCGCCCATCAGGCGCGAGGTGTCCAGCACGACGTTTTTCAGGCCGCGCCAATTCAGGTGACGGTAGACGACCAGTTCGACAAACAGTGCGTACACCGACGCGACCGCCGCCGACTCCGTGGCTGTGAACTTGCCGGAGTAGATGCCTCCCAGGATGATGACCGGCATCAGCAACGCCCACAACCCTTCGCGCAGCGCGATGCGGATCTCGGCGCCGTCCCAGCGCTTGCCGCGCAGATGCCACTGGGTCGCGAGCGAATACGCCGTCAGCAGTCCAAGCAGCAGCAGCCCCGGGCCGACACCCGCCAGAAAGAGGTCCGCGATCGAGGTCCCGGTCATCACGCCATACAGGATCAGCGGGATCGACGGTGGAATGATGATCCCGAGTGTCGCGCCCGCGCACAGCAGGCCTAACGAGAATGACTTGCTGTAG
>DAIQQI010000142.1:4668-8124 GCA_036786925.1 Steroidobacteraceae bacterium | reverse complement strand
GCGGTGGTCAGCTCGCCCTGCGCGGCCTGGAATTTCTTCAAGGCCTCGGGATCGTTGATGGCCTCAGGCGTCAGCTGGATCGACGTTGCGCGGGACCGCGCCTCGGTAACCTCGACCAGCACGCGCTCTTCCTGCGCGGCGTAGCCCTTGACGGTGTTGACCAGGGCCGGAATCAGGTCAGCGCGCCGCTGATACTGGTTCACCACCTCGGACCAGGCGCCCTTGATGCCCTCGTCCTGGGATTGCAGGTTGTTGTAGCCGCAGCCACTCAGCACCAGGGTACCGACGATTGCCAGGAAAATGCCACGCATGAAATGCTCCTTCGATTTAGCCCTGAACGTGCGGCGCCCGCCGCGGCGGTAGATATGCCGTCGCGACGGTGCTTTTCAAGCCCGCGGGTCCCGCGGGATCGCAGCGGTTACCAGATTTTCACACGCTCGGCCGGCGGGCGATAGAGCTTGTCGCCCTCCTTGACGCCGAAGGCCTCATAGAATTCGTTCAGGTTGCTGACCGGCCCGTTGACGCGGAATTCTGTCGGACTGTGCGGATCCACGGTGAGTCGCCGCAGGGCTTCATCATTGCTCCGGGTATCGGTCCAGATCCGCGCCCAGCCAAGAAAGAACCGTTGCATGCCGCTGTAACCATCGATTACCGGCGCCGGCGCGACCGCCAGCGACAGCTTGTAGGCCTTCAAGGCCACCGCGAGTCCCGACAAGTCGCCGATGTTTTCGCCCAGTGTCAGTTCGGCGTTGACCGGCTTGTCGCCCAGCACCCGGTACCTGGAAAACTGCCCGATCAACTTGCTGGCGCGCTGGCGGAAACGGGCGGCGTCGTCGAATGTCCACCAGTCGCGCAGATTGCCGGCGCCATCGAACTGCCGGCCCTGGTCGTCGAAACCGTGGCTGATTTCATGGCCGATCACCGCACCGATCGCGCCGTAATTGACGGCGTCATCCACATCGGGATCAAAGAACGGCGGGTGCAGGATCGCGGCCGGAAACACGATCTCATTCATCGGGTGGTTGTACCAGGCACCGACGGTTTGTGGCGTCGTCGGCCACTCGCCGCGATCCAGTGGCTTGCCCAGCTTGTTAGCTTGACGGTCGAGTTCGAATTCATTCGCGCGCCGGATGTTGCCCACCAGGTCGCCGGCGACGATCTCGAGACCGCTGTAATCCCGCCAGCGATCCGGATAGCCGATCTTCACCGTGAAGCTTCGCAGCTTGTTGTGCGCTTGCGCCTTGGTTGCATCGCTCATCCAGTCGAGCTCATCGATACCCTGCGCAAAGGCGCGCAGCAGATTGTCGACCAGCAGCTTCACATGCGCCTTGGCCTCGGGGGTGAAGCTGCGCTCCACGTAAAGTTGCCCGATCAGCTCGCCGACGCCGCCATTCATGGTCTGCAACGCGCGCTTCCAGCGCGGCGACTGCTCTTGCACGCCAAGCAGGGCCTTACTGTGGAAATCAAAATGCAGCCGCTCGAAGTCCGTCGTCAGGTACGGCGCCCATCGGTCCAGCACCTGCAGCCGCAGGTAGTCGCGCCAATCCGCCAGCGGCGTGCTGCGGGTCAGCTTCGCCAGTTCCTGCACATAGGTGGGTTGACTGATATCCAGCGCCTGCGCCGGGATGCGCGCCGCCGCCAGAAAGGCCTGCCAGTCGAACGTCGGCGCAAACGTCTTCAGCTCGGCGAGCGTCTTGCGATTGTAGGTCTTGACCGGATCGCGATTCTGGACCCGTGACCATTGATGGTTGGCGAGCCGCGTTTCCAGCGCTTCGATTCGCTTGGCTGCGGCTGCGGCATCGCGCTCGCCGGCGGCAGCTAACAGCGCCGCCACGTACTTGCGATACGCGGCGCGATAATCCGCATATTTCTGCTCGGGCCGCAGGTAGTAGTCACGGTCCGGCATGGTAAGGCCGCTCTGGTAGGTCCCGGTCAGGTACTGCGTCGAGTCCGCGTAGTCCTGGCCGACGTACAGCAGCAGCGGCATGGAAACTCCCATGCGTATCGACCGGCCCATGTATTCGAACAGGTCGCGCGTGCCACGGATCGCGTCGATGCGCCGCAGCTCGCCCGCAATCGGCGTGGTCCCCAAACTCGCAAGACGGGTGGTATCCATGAAGCTGCGGTAGAAATCGCCGATCTTCTGCGCCGGCGTGCCCGGCGCCGCCTTGGCGGCCGCGGCGGCTTCAACCACTGCGCGTACCTCGGCCTCGGACTGGTCGGCCAACAGGTCGAAACTGCCGTATCGCGACCGATCCGCAGGCAGCGGGTTGTTAGCCCGCCATTTATTGGCGACGAACCGGTACAAATCGTCCTGCGGCCGGACCGAGCTGTCCAGAATCGCCGGATCGATGCCGGAGCGCAGCGCCGGCGTGCCCGGAACCGCGGGTGCGACCGGAACCTGGGCGGGTAAAGGGGCGCTGAAAACGGCAACCACCAGCAGCGTTACAAGATTCTTCATGACCGTCAGTATATGTCAGCGGCCCTAACAAAAAAAAACCCCGGGCCTTGCAGCCCGGGGTTGAAGTGCGGACTTACAAAGGGGAGGAAGTCCGCTAGGGGATGGTTGACTGCGGCCTACTGCAAACGGGCCCAGTGCAGGATCCGGATCTCTTTCGAGTCCAGCTCAAAATTGCGCGCCAGCAACTGGCGCAGCTCACGCGCACCGCCCTGGCGGTGCTCGATCGGTCTCTCGAGCTCCACCACACCGCACCACTCGTCCGAGTTCCGCGCCTGCTCGGCGGCGGTCACGAAATGGGCGTAGTACTTGTTGCTCATGGGAGGAAAGATTAGGCCGGTACAATGGCCGCCGCTGTGACCCCCTACACATCCTGCAAGCTGCATAATTCACGATTGGACTTAATGTGAGCCGATACCGGGCTCCCCAGGCCGTGGGTTCGAAGTTCATCACGCCGGCCGGGTTTGCCCGCCTGAAGGCGGAACTGGACCAGTTGTGGCGCGAGGAGCGGCCGCGCGTGACCCAGGCTGTCTCCGAGGCAGCTGCCCAGGGCGATCGCTCGGAAAACGCCGAATACACCTACGGCAAGAAGCGCCTGCGCGAAATCGACAGCCGGGTGCGCTTCCTGCGCAAGAGGCTCGACGGCATGAAAGTGGTGGACCAGCCGGCGAGCGACCCAAAGCGGGTCTTTTTCGGCGCCTGGGTGACACTGGAAGATGAGTCGGGCGCTGAATCGCGCCACCGCATCGTGGGACCGGACGAGTTTGATGCCGCCCCGGCCTATATCAGCATGGATGCTCCGCTGGCGCGCGCCCTGTTAGGCAAGCGGCTCGATGACGAAGTCAGCGTGGAATTGCCAGCGGGAATGCGCCGGTTGATCATCACGGATATCGAGTACCTGGCGCCGGCTGGAGATGGCTCAGCATGAGACTGCAAAATCAGGTCGCGATCATCACGGGCAGCAGCTCCGGCGAGTTCGCGCCGATCTTGCCGAGCGC
>DAIQQI010000142.1:0-4658 GCA_036786925.1 Steroidobacteraceae bacterium | reverse complement strand
CGCGGCCGCGCAGGGTATCGGCCGGGCGACGGCGCTCGCGTTCGCACGCGAAGGCGCGGCCGTCGTGGTGAATTATCCGGACGAACCCCAGGCGCAGTCAGCGCGCAGCGTGCTCGATGAGATCACGCGCGGCGGTGGCAGGGCCATTGCGGTCCAGGCGGACGTCAGCGTGGAGGCAGATGCCGATCGGCTGGTCAGCGCAGCGCTGTCCAGCTTTGGACGCATGGACATTCTCGTCAACAACGCGGGCATCGCGGCCGCGGCGCCGGTGCAGGATATTCCGGTGGAACAGTGGGACCGCGTGATTGCCGTGCATCTGCGCGGCACGTTCCTGATGACCCGTCGCGTGCTGCCGCTGCTGTATGCGCAGGACTCCGGTTCCATCATCAACACGGCATCGCAACTTGCCTACAAGGGCGCGCCCGGCTTCGCGCACTACACGGCGGCGAAAGCCGCGATCATCGCCTTCACCCGTACCGTGGCGCTGGAAATCGGAGCGCGCAACGTGCGCATCAACAGCGTTGCGCCGGGCGCGACCAAGACCCCGATCCTCGCGGACGTGCCGCCCGCCCTGCTGGAGCAGATACGCCTGGCCATTCCCGTCGGCCGCATCGCCGAGATCGACGACATCGTCCCGACCTATGTGTTCCTGGCGAGCCAGGACGCGCGCCATTACCAGGGACAGACCTTGAGCCCTAACGGCGGTGACCAGTTCCTGTGACCCGCCCGTCATCGGGGACTGCTGCGCTGGCGGCGCTTCGCAATTAACACACGCGGCGCCAGGATTGACTTTAGACTTTGCTGCCAGTCGATGGCCCTAATGCAGCCCGCACCAGACGTCAAACCAGATTCAGCACACGCGCGACCGCTTGACGCGCTCAAGGTCGGCGCGGGGGAATTTGCCGGTGAACTTTGGGCCAACCAGGTCGGCTTCTGGCGCCTGGATGTCGAACGCGATCAGTTTCAATGGTTGAATGACTGGTGCGAACGCCTGGGCATTGATCCCTGTAACGGAACGAACCACGCCGCGCGCTGGAATGCCCAGATTCACCCCGACGATCTGCCCAATACCGGCGGCTACGAATTGCTGGTTGCTAACAATGGGCAAATGTACGAAGCCGAGTACCGCCTGCGCACCTTGGCCGGGGATTGGCGCTGGGTCCTGAGCCAGGGCCGCATCGCCGAGGTCAATGCGCGTGGCGGCCCCAGCGTCATCTTCGGACTTACCATCGACATCGACGACCGCAAGCGCGCGCAACTGGCCTTGCAGGAAAGCGAACATCAGCTGTCGCTGTCGGTCTGGGGCGGCGAAGTGGGCCTGTGGGAATGGGACTACGTCAACGACCACTGCCGCTGGCTCAACGACTGGTGCCGAACCCACGATTTCGACGAGTGTTCCAGCCCCGATCACCACGCGCGCTGGAAAGCAAACACGCATCCGGATGATCGCCATCGCGTGGACAGCATCGATAACGACTTCAGCGCGGGCAGGAAAGACATCTGCGAATATGAATATCGCCACCGCACGCGGCAGGGCGAATGGCGCTGGCTGCTGGAGCGCGGACGAGTCGCCGCGCGCGCAGCCGATGGCCGTCCCACGCGGATCAGCGGCGTTTGTATCGACATTACGGTGGCGAAAGAAAACGAGCACAAACTGCGTGAATACCAGGAACGCTATTTTGCCGTCGTCCAGCGCGTACCGGGCTATGTGTTCGAGTTGCGCCCAGAGTCGGATGGCCTGCCCACCGTAAGCTGGGCCAGCGATGGCCTGGAAAAAGTGTTTGGTGTCGATCTCAAGACCTACCGCGAGCTCGGTGGCTGGCGCCGGTTCGGTTTTCCCGAAGACTACGAACGCAACATCGAAAACCGGCGCGCGCTGTTGCGTGGCGAGTCGACCAAGCAGCACTGGCACGTGCGGAATATTCACGGCCAGGATCGCTGGCTGCACGCTTTCTACACGCCGTTCCTGGACCCATCCAGCGGCAAGGTCGACATGATTCTGGGTGTCGCGCATGACCTCACCGAACGCGTGTTGCTGGAGCGCCAGGTACTCGACGCGACGCGCCAGGAACAGCAACGTATCGCCAATGACCTGCATGACGGGCTCGGCCAGGAGCTGACCGGCATTGCGCTGATGCTGCAAAGCATGGTGCCGGGCCTGCGCAACGTAGCGCCACAGCAATCGCAGCAATTGGAGACCGCGATTGCGCTGGTGCGCGAAGCGATCAGCAACACCCGCTCGATCGCGCACGGCCTCGCGCCGATTGCCGCGGCTCCCGGGGCGTTCGCAGCTGCGCTGCGCACGCTCGCTCGCAGCAGCCAGCACCCCGATTCGCCCGCGGTGCTGGTGCAGACAACGGGCGATGCAAAAATCACGGTGCCGGTCGAACTGGCGACACAGCTGTATCGCATCGCGCAGGAAGCCGTCACCAATGCGCTGCGCCACAGCGGCGCCAAACGCATCGAGATTGCCGTGGACTTCAGCGCAGACCGCTCAACGCTGGCGATCACCGACGACGGCTACGGCATCGATGCGAACCGCCGTCGGCCGGTCGGGCTGGGCTTGCAGACCATCGCCTATCGCGCCGAGGTGATCGGCGCAACCCTCGAGGTTTCGAGCACTGGTCCGCACGGCACCCGCGTCCTGTGCACGTTTGCAATACCAAAAACTACGCCAGCCGCGCGCTGACGGCGCAGCGACGCAATATTCGGCCGCCAGGGCCGGTCTGACAGCCATGGCCCGCATCATTTCCGGCTTGCTGTTCGCCTGCATCGCAACCACCTTGCTGTTCGCCGGCGTCCGGCTGCTCACGCCGCTGGCACTGGCAGCGGGCCCCGCGGTTGCGTCCAACACGCTGGCTCCCGAATTTCCGCACAGCCGCGAATCCAGTTGGCTCAATTCGCCCCCGCTGACCCTGGCCAGCCTGCGCGGCAAGGTCGTGCTGTTAGACATCTGGACCACCGACTGCTGGAACTGCTACCGGTCGTTTCCGTGGCTGCGCGGCGTAACGGATCGTTTTGCCAACCGCGGACTGGTCGTGATCGGCGTGCACAGTCCCGAGTTTGAAAGCGAAAAAAGCCGCGCTGGCGTCGCCGCGCGCCTCGCGCAGTATCAGCTAACAAATCCGCAGATGCTGGATGACGACTTCGCCTACTGGCGCCGGCTCGACAATCAATACTGGCCCGCTTTCTACCTTATCGACAAACAGGGCCGCATCCGCCAGCTGCTGGTGGGTGAACAGCACGTCGGCGATCGCGCGGCACGCAACTTCGAAGCCGCGATCCAGACGCTGCTCGACGAACCGTTAGGCCAGCACAACTAGATCGACAGTGCCGTACAATTAACGGCATGTCGTCCAAGTCGCCGTTCGACGCAAATCCAGCGCTGCTGCAGGATGCAGCCAAGCGATCGCTGCAATATCTTGGCGCGCTCGGCGAACGCGCGGTCGCACCCTCGCCTGAAGCGGTGCTTGCGCTGGCGCGGCTCGATGAGCCACTGCCACAACAGTCATCCGATCCGGCTGAAACCCTGGCGCTGCTGGATGAGTTGGTGTCACCCGCGACCATGGCGATGGTCGGGCCGCGCTTCTTCGGCTTCGTCATTGGTGGCGCGCTGCCCGTCACCGTGGCCAGCAACTGGCTGGCGACGGCCTGGGATCAGAACACGGCGCTGCAGCAGGCCACGCCAGGCGTGTCACGCCTGGAAATCGTCGCGCTGCGCTGGCTGCTCGAACTGCTGGATCTGCCACGGGAGTCCGCGGGCGCCTTCGTCACCGGTGCGACAATGGCCAACATGACGGCGCTCGCGGCGGCGCGTCATCGCCTGTTAGCCAATGTCGGCTGGCCAGTCGAGTCGCAGGGCCTGTTCGGCGCCCCGCCGCTCACGGTCATGGTCGGCGAGGAAGCGCATCCGACGCTGTTCAAGTCCCTGGCTTTGTTAGGACTTGGCAGCGAACGAGTCCGGCGTATTCCGATCGACGCGCAGGGCCGCATGCGTGTCGATGCGCTCCCGGCGATCGACGGGCCGACGATCATCTGCACCCAGGCCGGCAACATCAATTCCGGCGCTTTCGATCCGATCGATGCCATCTGCCGGCGGGTGGCGGGCAGCGGCGCCTGGGTCCATGTCGATGGGGCATTCGGATTGTGGGCGCGCGTCTCGCCGCGCCTCGCCCAACTGGCGCAGGGCATCGAACGCGCCGACTCCTGGGCCACCGACGCGCACAAGTGGCTCAACGTGCCGTACGACTCGGGCCTCGCCTTCGTGCGCGACAAGGACGCGCTGCAGGCCGCGATGGCCATCAACGCCGCCTACCTGCCCACAAATCGCGACGGCCGCGACCCGAGCGATTTCACGCCCGAGCTGTCGCGCCGCGCGCGCGGTGTCGACGTCTGGGCAGCACTGCGCTCGCTGGGACGCGCGGGCGTGCGCGCGATGATCGAACGCAGTTGCGAGCAGGCCAGGCTGTTTGCCGAGCGCCTGCGCGCCGCGGGCCACGAAGTGCTCAACGAGGTAGTGCTGAATCAGGTCGTGGTCGCCTTCGGCGATGCCGAAAACACGCGCCGGGTCACCCGGGCGGTGCAGGACGACGGCACCTGCTGGTGCGGCGCCACGGTCTGGAAGGGACGCACCGCAATGCGCCTCAGCATCTGCAACT
>DAIQQI010000420.1:1473-2447 GCA_036786925.1 Steroidobacteraceae bacterium | reverse complement strand
GTCGAGCATGACGACGGCGCCGCTGGTGATGCCGGAAGTGATCACCGGCATTTCAATGTTGCTGTTGTTCGTGGCCCTGGAGCACACGCTCGGGGTGTGGATAGGCTGGCCGCAGGGGCGCGGCGTTTGGTCGCTGGTGATCGCGCACGTTACGTTTTCGATGTCGTACGTAACGGTCGTGGTGCAGTCGCGGCTGGCGGGCTTCGACGATTCCATGGAAGAAGCGGCCATGGATCTGGGTGCGCGCCCCGCCAAGGTTTTCTTCCGCGTGACCCTGCCGCTGATCCTGCCGGCGGTTGTTTCCGGCTGGTTGTTAGCCTTCACGCTGTCCTGGGACGACCTCGTCATTTCGCAGTTCGTTTCAGGCCCGGGATCGACGACGCTGCCAATGGTGGTATTTTCGAAAGTGCGCCTGGGCGTCGATCCGACCATCAATGCGCTCGCGACCATCCTGGTGTCGATCGTTGCTCTCGGTGTGGTGCTGTCGTCGCTGTACCTGCGGCGCCAGGAGCAGCAGCGCCAGCGCGAAATTCAGTCGGCGCTCGCCAACGGCCGCTGACCGCGCCTTGGCGCTGACACCGGCAGCCCCGGTGGACTAGACTCCCGCATCGTGCACAGCAAGCTTCCGGACATTGAAACAACGATTTTTACCGTGATGTCGCGCCGTGCAGCACAGACCGGCGCGCTCAATATCGGCCAGGGCTTTCCCGACTATCCCATCGATCCGGACCTTGCCGCCTGCGCGACCCGGGCGATGCAGGAGGGCCGCAACCAGTACGCGCCCATGGAAGGCGTCATGGAGCTGCGCGAGGCCATTGCGGCAAAACTGCGCGACACGCAGGGCGTCGGCGTCGATCCGGTGAACGAGATCACGCTGACCTGTGGTGGCACCGAGGCCCTGTTTTCGGCCATACAGGCGTTTGTTAGCTCGGGCGAAAACGTCGTGGTGTTTGACCCGGCGTACGACGCCTATG
>DAIQQI010000420.1:0-1463 GCA_036786925.1 Steroidobacteraceae bacterium | reverse complement strand
GCCGGCGGTACGGCTGGCAGGCGGGCAATGCCGGCGCATTCCGCTGGCGCCGCCGGATTTTCGCATCGACTGGCGGCGCGTCGCAGGCACCATCGATGACCGGACGCGTCTCGTGATCCTCAACAATCCGCACAATCCCGCCTGCACGATCGCGACGCGCGAGGATCTGGAGCAGCTGGCACAGCTGCTGCGCCCGCGCGACTGCCGGGTGCTGGCGGATGAGGTCTATGAGCACGTGGTATTCGACGGCCGGCAGCACGTCTCCGTGTTAGCTCACCCGGAATTGCGCGAACGCAGCCTGGCGGTGTTTTCCTTCGGCAAGACGCTGCATGTAACAGGCTGGCGCGTCGGCTACTGTGTCGCCAGTGCCGCGCTGACCCACGAGTTCCGCAAGGTCCATCAGTTCAACACCTTCAGCATCGTCGCGCCGCTTCAGCATGGCATCGCGGCGTACCTGCAGCACAGGCCCTCCAGCTGGCAGGACTTGAGCGGGTTCTTTCAGAGAAAACGCGATCTGCTGCGCAACGCGCTGCAGGGCACGGGATTTGTGCTGCCGGCGGCGCAGGGCACCTATTTTCAATTGCTGGACTACTCGGCGCTGTCGCGCGAGGCCGATGTGGATTTTGCCGACCGGCTGATTCGTGCAGCCGGGCTCGCCACCATCCCGCTGTCGCCGTTTTATCGCGATCGGCCGCAGCTGATGCTGTTGCGCCTGTGCATTGCCAAGCAGGATGCAACCCTGCTGGATGCCGCCGAACGGCTGCAAACATTCGCGGTGGCCGCATGAGCGCAAATCCGCCGCCATTGCGCGTCAGCCTGGTGCAGTCGAGTCTGTACTGGCATGACCCCAATGCCAACCGCGCCCAGTTCGCCGAGCAACTGGCCGGGCTGGCCGGCAAGACCGACCTCATCGTGCTGCCTGAAATGTTTACCACCGGCTTCACCATGGCCGCCCAGCAGCTCGCCGAGCGGCCCGACGGGCCGACGGCAGACTGGCTGCGCGCGCAGGCGCTGCGCAGCGGCGCAGCGATCGCCGGCAGCATCATTGTCGAAGCGGGCGCGGGCGACTATCGCAACCGCCTTTTGTTAGTAAGCCCGGAGGGCGGGCTGCATTTCTACGACAAGCGGCATCTGTTCCGCATGGGCGGGGAGAACCGGGCTTTTGCGGCGGGATCGGCGCATACGGTGATCGCCTGGCGCGGCCTGCGGATCGGCCTGCTGGTCTGCTACGACCTGAGATTCCCGGTCTGGAGCCGGCGGCGGACCGCATTTGATTATGACCTGCTGCTGTATGTCGCGAACTGGCCGTATATGCGAGCCAATGCCTGGACGCAGCTGCTGCGTGCACGCGCGATCGAGAACCAGGCCTTTGTCGTCGGGGTCAATCGCGTGGGCCGCGATGGTCATGGCGTGCCGTACCAGGGCGATTCGGCGGCGATCGATTTCCTCGGCCAGACGCTGCT
>DAIQQI010000141.1:0-8151 GCA_036786925.1 Steroidobacteraceae bacterium | reverse complement strand
TGCCGGCCACACCAACGGCAGCGTGTCGCGCAAATCCGAGATCCGCGTGCTGTTCCAGGGGGATTTCGGGCCAGATGCCAATAAACAAGATGCTAACAAACCAGGCCCTGACAAGGCCGCCGTGCTTGAGTTCGAACCCGCAATCCGGGGCCGCATCGAATTCATCGGCAAGCGCGAAATCGTATTTCACCCGACCGCGGAACTGATGGCCGGACAGACCTACACGGTGCGCGTGCTGCCCGCCGGCCTCGCCAACATGCCCGCGGGTCTCGCGCCGTTTGAGTTCCGTTTCAGCGTGCAGTCGCCGCAGTTCGACGTCAGCGTCCAGGCACTCGAATCGGATCCGGCGGACGATGCGCGCATGATCCTGCGCGGGCTGCTGGTTACCGCGGACGCCGAGGATCCCGCGCGCGTGGAAAAGCTGGCCACGCTCAGCCATCTCGACGCGCCGGTGGCGCTGCAATGGACGCATGACGCCGACAAGCTGAAGCATCGCTTTACCAGCGCCAGCCTGCCGCGCCAGAAGACCGCGTCCAACGCGATGCTGCGCTGGAGCGGCCAGGCCATAGGCGCCAGCAACACCGGCGAGCTGACCGCCGAAATCCCGGCGCGCGGCGCATTCACGGTTGCGGATGCGCAGGCGCTCGACACGGAAGGCCGCCGCCAGATAGTCATCACCTTTTCTGACGCGCTGGCGCGCAACCAGAACCTGAGCGGCCTGGTGCGGCTCGGCGACCTGCAGTTCACGACCCAGGTTGCTAACAACCTGCTGACGATCTACCCCGGCAGCGAGGTGGATGGCGCGGTGACCGTGACGCTGGAGCCCGGCATCCGCAACCAGCGCGGCCAGCCGCTCGAACAGCAGCAGAAGTACCAGCTGGAGTTCACCAGCACCAAGCCGCAGGTCCGCTGGGTCGGCAAGGGCGTCATCCTGCCGGACAGCAGCACGATTTCAATTCCGTTCGAGGCAGTCAGTGCGCGCTCGGTCAACGTGCTCGCGACGCGCATCTATGAAGACACCGTTGCGCAGTTCCTGCAGGTCAACGGCCTCGATGGCGAACAGGAAATGGGCCGGGTCGGCCGCGTTTTATGGCGCAAGAAGATCGACCTGACAGGGCCGCGCACCGGCCGCTGGCAGCGTTACAGCCTCGATGTCGGCGAATTGCTGCGCAAGTACCCGCGCGGCATGTTCCAGCTGACGCTGCAGATCACGCCGGCGGACAGCGATTACCGCTGCGACACGCCCCTGCCCGAGACAAACAGGCCGGCGCCGCAGAGCCCGGCGAACCAGGAAGACAGCGACACCGCGACGCAGAGCAACTGGGACTTCGTGCAGCAGTACTACGGCGGCGGCGGCCAGTGGGAAAAACGCAATGACCCCTGCGATGTCGCCTATTTCCAGTACGCCGAGGGCATCACGGCGTCACGCAACCTGCTCGCCTCCAACATCGGTTTGTTAGCCAAGCGCGACCAGCGCGGCCAGCTGCTGATCATGGCCACCGACCTGCGCAGCGCCAAGGCACTGCACGGCGTGAAACTGTCGGTACGCAATTACCAGAACCAGGAAATCGGCAGTGCCACGTCCGACGGCAGCGGACTTGCGACCCTGGCCACCGCGGGCACGCCTTACCTGCTGGTCGCGGAAGCTAACAACCAGCGCGGCTACCTGAAACTCGCGGCCGGCGCGGCCCTGCCCATCAGCCATTTCGACGTCGGCGGCGAAACCGTCAGCCGCGGCATCAAGGGCTTCATTTATGGCGACCGCGGCGTCTGGCGTCCGGGCGATACGCTGTACCTGACTTTCGTGCTGCAGGACAAGGAGCAGAACCTGCCGGCCGATCATCCGGTCACGATGGAGCTCTATGACCCGTCCAGCCGGCTGGTGCACAGCCAGGTGAATACCAGGCCGGTCGGCCGATTCTATGCATTCACGATGCAGACCAACCCGGCTGCGCCGACCGGCAACTGGACCGCCAGGGCGGTGCTGGGCGGATCCAGTTTCAGCAGGCGCCTCAAGATCGAGACTGTCATGCCTAACAGGCTGAAGATTGCGCTCGATCTCGGCAAGGCGCGCCTCGGCGCCGGCAAACCGATCGCCGGCGCCGTCAGTTCACAGTGGCTGTCAGGTGCGACCGCGTCCGGGCTCAAGGCCGATGTCAGCGTGCGCCTGACCCCCACGACGACCGCATTCTCGAGTTTCAGCGATTTCAGTTTCGACGATCCCGCACGCCGCTTCGCGGCCGAACCGATCCCGGTATTCGAGGGCACGCTCGACGACAGCGGCAACGCGCGCTTCGATAACAAGCTCAAGCTCGACAGCGCGGCGCCCGGCATGTTGTCCGCCACGTTTACAACCCGCGTTTTCGAGCGTGGCGGCGCGTTCAGCATCCTGCGGGACACGCTCCTCTACGCGCCGTACGAAAATTTTGTCGGCGTGCGTCTGCCCAAGGGAGACGTCGCCCGTGACATGTTGCTGACGGACCAGGACCATACGCTCGAGATCGCGAGCCTGGACGCCGATGGCAAGCCGGTCTCCATCAAGGAACTCGAGGTCACGCTCTACAAGGTCGAGTGGCGCTGGTGGTGGGACAAGGGCGCGGATTCGCTGGCGCAGTATGTCGAAGGTCAAAGCAATTCGGTGGTGCGCACCGGCAAGGTCGGCACCAGCAACGGCCGCGGCGCCTGGAAATTCCGGGTGAACTATCCGGATTGGGGCCGCTACCTGCTGCGCGTCTGCGATCCCGCGGGCGGCCATTGCTCCGGGCGCACTTTCTACATCGACTGGCCGGCCTGGGCCGGCAAGGAACGCGAGCAATCCGGGCCTGCAGCCAGCGTGCTGACCGTCACGGCCGACAAGGCCCAGTACCAGGTCGGCGAGACCGCAACGCTGCAATTGCCGGAAAGCGCACAAGGCCGCGCCTTGATCACGATCGAGAACGGCACGCGGATCCTGGAATCACGCTGGCTCGAGCCGAAGGCCGGCAATACCCGTTTCCAGGTCCCGGTCACGGCAGCGATGACACCTAACGTGTACGTCGCGGTGACGCTGGTGCAACCGCATGCCGACCGCAACAATGACCGGCCACTGCGGCTTTACGGCATCGTACCGCTGCTGGTGAATGACCCGGCGACGCGGCTGTCGCCCAGGCTGACCGCGGCTGACGAATGGAAACCGGAGTCCAAGGTCAGCGTCGACGTGGCGGAGGCGAACGGCCGCGCCATGACCTACACGATAGCGGTGGTCGACGAAGGGCTGTTGTCGCTGACCAATTTCAGGACGCCGGACCTGCACGGCGAGTTCTACAAACGCGAGGCGCTCGGTATTTCGACCTGGGACCTGTTCGACCAGGTGGCCGGTTCCTACAGCGCACAACTGGAACGTTTGTTAGCACTGGGCGGCTCGGATGCGGCGCCGACCAGCAAGCCGGACGAAAAGAAATCGCGCTTTCCACCGGTGGTGCGTTTTCTCGGGCCCTTTCAGCTCAAGGCAGGCGCCAGGGTCAGTCACCCGATCGAGCTGCCGCAATACGTCGGCGCGGTGCGGGTCATGGTGGTTGCCGGCGACAACGGAGCTTATGGCGCCGCGGAGAAATCCGTGTTTGTACGCCAGCCGTTGATGCTGCTGCCGACCCTGCCGCGCGTCGCCGGACCGGGCGAGGAAATCCTCGTGCCGGTGTCGTTGTTTGTCACCAAACCCGGCATCAAGGACGTCACGCTGACCATCGATACGGACGGACTGATGCAACCGGTCGGTGATCGCGCGGTGCACGTGCTGTTCGCGAAGCCCGATGAACGCATCGGCCTGCTGCGCGTGCGCACGGGCGACAAGCTGGGCCAGTCGCGGGTGCGCTTTGCGGCCAGCGGCGGCGGCTTCAGCGCCAATGGCGAGGTATACATCGAAATCCGCAGCCCGAATCCGCTCAGTACCCGTTACCAGAACCGTGTGCTGCAACCTGGCGAGAGCTGGTCGGTCACGGCGACGCCCTTCGGGCTCCCGGGCACTAACAAGGGGACGCTGGAACTGTCCGCGGTGCCGCCGTTGAATCTCGACGCGCGCCTGCGCTATCTGATCCAGTACCCGCATGGCTGCCTGGAGCAGACCACGTCGGCGGTGTTTCCACAGCTCTACCTCAGCACGCTGTTAGCTCTGGAGGATGGCCGCAAGCGCCAGATCGAGGAAAATGTGCGCGCCGCCATCGAACGGCTGCGGTTTTTCCAGCTGGCCAATGGCTCTTTCAGCTACTGGCCGGGCGCCAGTGGCGGTTTTGCGGCCCCCGACAGCTATGAGTCCTGGTCCAGCAGCTACGCGACGCACTTCCTGATTGAAGCGGAAAAGGCCGGCTACAGCCTGCCCGGTTCGTTGCGCTCAGGCGCGCTGCGGGCCTTGAAGGCACAGGCCGCGTCGTGGACTGCGCCGCGCTGGCAGCAGGCCCGCCAGGGCTCCGATGGCGGTCGCGAGGCGATCGTCAAAGGCGCCGCCATGGGCCAGGCTTACCGGCTCTATGTGTTAGCTCTCGCGGGTGCGGCCGATGTAGGCGCGATGAACCGCCTGCGCGAAATCCGTGACCTGCCGGCCGTGGAGACCTGGACGCTGGCGGCCGCGTACAAGCTGGCAGGCCTCCCGGACATCGCCAGGGCCATGACTGCCGAGGCCGCGCTTACGGTCCGCGACAGCAGTGGCTATGAGACTTTCGGTTCGCCGCTGCGCGATCGGGCGATGCTGCTGCAGAGCCTGGTCACGCTGGGCCGCTACGACCGGACTGCGGACCTGGTGCGCGTCATCTCGACGCAACTGTCGTCCGAATCCTGGTACAGCACGCAGGAGACCGCGTACTCGCTGATGGCGATGGCACGCTTCGCCGGCAACGGCAGCGGCGCGGGTTTCACAGCCGAGGTCACGCTGTCTGGTTCGAAACCCGAACGCATCAGCGCCAGCAAGCCGGTCTACCAGCGCGAGCTCGGCAACCTGCCCGCGAACGGCCAGGGCATCCTGCTGCGTAACAATTCGCAACGCGTGCTGTTCGCGACGCTGGCATTGCGCGGCATTCCGGCCGCGGGCCGCGACGCCGCGGAATCGGCAGGACTCGCGCTGGAAGTCAGCTACCTGGATATGCGCGGCACACCGATCGATGTGAGCCGCGTGACCCAGGGGACCGACCTCGTGGCTAACATCACGGTGCGCAATCTGACGCCGCTGCGCATCGACAACATCGCGCTGACCCAGATGGTTCCCGCGGGCTGGGAAATCCACAACGACCGGATGGAAAATGCCGCGGACGGCGGCGACAAGTCCAATGACGGTGTGGCTGAATCGTCCGATGGCATTCCGGTCGCGCGGCTCAGCGACGCCGAGGCGCAGGCGGACCACGCCGACATCCGCGACGATCGCGTGCTGCAGTACTTTGGCCTGCGCTCGGGTCAGTCGATCCGTTTCCGGACCCGCGTCAACGCCGCCTACGTCGGCCGGTTCTACCTGCCAAGCGTATCGGTCGAAGCGATGTACGACGCGAGCAAGTTCGCACGGAGCAAGGGCCAGTGGGTGCAGGTCGCCGGACAGCCGCGCTGATGCGCCACAAGCGCCGCATCATTGGCGTCGCGATCGCGCTGGCGGTCGCGGTCTGGTTCTGGCGCCTGGCGCCGGATCCGTTGTTTGCCGAGCCGGAATCCTCGGTGCTGCTGGCGCGCGACGGTCAGTTGTTAGGCGCGCGCATCGCCAGCGATGGTCAGTGGCGCTTTCCGGCTGCCGCTGCGGTGCCGCCGAAATACCGGCAGGCGCTGATCGAATTTGAGGACCGGCGTTTTGAGCGCCACCCGGGCATCGATCCCATCGCAATCGCGCGCGCGCTGCGCCAGAACTGGCGCCAGCAGCGCGTCGTCAGCGGCGCCAGCACCATCACCATGCAGGTCGCGCGGCTCGCGCGTGCACCGCAGTCGAATGGCGCGGGCAGCGAGCGGCGCCGCGATCGCGGCCTGGGCGCGAAAATTGCCGATGCCCTGCTGGCAGTCAGGCTGGAACTTGGCTACAGCAAGGACGAAATCATCGCGCTGCACGCCGGCCATGCGCCTTTCGGCGGCAACGTGGTCGGATTGGAAGCGGCCGCGTGGCGCTATTTCGGGCGCGCACCCGAACGCCTGAGCTGGGCCGAGGCCGCGACGCTCGCCGTATTGCCTAACCAGCCGGCGCTGGTAACGCCGGGCCGCAACCGCGCGAGGTTGCAGGCCAAGCGCGATGCGTTGTTGCGGCAACTGCATGCGCGGGGGCGACTGGACGATCTCGACCTGCAGGCCGCGCTCGCCGAGCCGCTGGTGGGTGCGCCGTTGCGGCTGCCCGATGATGCGCCGCACCTGCTGGAGACCCTGCGCCGGCAGTATCCGGCGCAGCATCGTTTTGTCAGCACCATCGACGCCGCCCTGCAGCGCGACGCCATGCGGCTGGTGGCGGAACACTCCGCGCAGCTGGCGCGCCAGGAGATTCACAACGCCGCGGCGCTGATCGTAGACAACCGCAATTTTGAGGTGCTCGCGTATGTCGGTAATGCCGACTGGTCGGTCCGGAATGAACGCGGACTGGCGGTGGACATCATCCGCCGGCCGCGCAGCACCGGCAGCATCCTGAAGCCGCTGCTGTACGCCGCGATGCTCGACAGCGGCCAGCTGCTGCCGCACATGCTGCTGACCGATGTGCCAACCCAGATCGCCGGTTTCACGCCCGAGAATTTCGATCGCGATTATCGCGGCGCGGTGCCGGCCGATGTCGCATTGGCGCAGTCGCTGAATATTCCGGCGGTGCGCATGCTGCGCGACTATGGCGTGGACCGTTTTTACGACCTGCTGAAGGCGCAGGGCATGAGCACGCTGACGCAGAGCCCCGACCATTACGGCCTGACGCTGGTGTTAGGCGGATCGGAGGGCAATCTCTGGGACATCACCCGGATGCACGCCGGCCTGGTTACCGCGGCGCGACGCCTCGATGACAACCAACGCACCCCGCCGTCGCAACTGGTGCTGCTGCAAGGCGGAAAGCTAACAGGCGGCAAGACCCTGGCCAGCGATCCGA
Organism: Steroidobacteraceae bacterium; assembly: GCA_036786925.1. Taxonomy (GTDB): domain Bacteria; phylum Pseudomonadota; class Gammaproteobacteria; order Steroidobacterales; family Steroidobacteraceae; genus UBA964. Next base: position 1,094 of record DAIQQI010000141.1, on the reverse strand, counting down.
CTGATAACGCGGGCGGACTGTCCACCGGCGCAGCCTGGCTGACGCTGCGCGCCCTGCTCGAAGTGCCGCGGCCCGCGGAAGAAGGCAGCTGGCGCAGTTTTGCCAGCAGCCGGCAAATCGCCTGGAAGACCGGCACGAGCTGGGGCCAGCGTGATGCCTGGGCGATCGGCAGCAGCGGCGCCTACACCGTCGGCGTCTGGGCGGGCAACGCCAGCGGCGAGGGGCGGCCGGGCCTCACGGGCGCAGTGGCGGCCGCACCGCTGCTGTTCGCCCTGCATAACAGGCTGCCGCCGTCGCCCTGGCTCGCGCAACCGTCGCGCGCGCTGAAGCGGGTGCAGGTCTGCCGCAACGATGGCTTCCTGGCTAACGAACTGTGCGACGCGACCGACGAGTGGGTCCCAGTCGCCAGTCATTTCGAACGCCAGAGTCCCTACAACCAGCTCGTGCATCTCGACGCCAGCGGACGCGCGCGAGTCGACGATCAATGCGAGCGGGTCGGCAACATGCGCCATGCCGGCTGGTTCGTGCTGCCCGCAACCCAGGAGTTCTATTACCAGCGCCACAACGCCGCCTATCGCGAATTGCCGGCCTACCGCGCCGGGTGCGGCCTGTCAGCTAACAACGGCCGCGCGCTGATGGACTTCGTGTATCCGGTTGCCGGCGCGGAAGTCTACATACCGCTGGATCTGGACGGCCGTCGCGGACGGATGGTGCTGGAGGCGGTGCACCGCGATCCAGACGCGCAGCTGCTCTGGCATCTGGACGGCTCGTTTGCCGGCCGCACGCGCACCTACCACCAGTTGCCGCTGGACCTGGCGCCCGGCGAACACGTGGTGACCGTCGTCGACAGCCGTGGCAACCGGCTGGCGCGACAATTCACGGTCCTGGCGCGCGACAGCGCGGCGCTGACAGCGTCCCGACTACGCTGAACCGGGTCCATGCGCCGCGCGACGCACTGACAAAAAAAAGGCTGGACTCTCGTCCAGCCTTTCTTCGCCCGCGCTCGTTAGCACGGACTATTTTCCGACAACTTACTTGCTGAGGATCCGCAGCACCACCCGGCGGTTCTGCTGGCGACCCTCATCGGTCTTGTT
>DAIQQI010000419.1:0-2459 GCA_036786925.1 Steroidobacteraceae bacterium | reverse complement strand
GGCACGCCCTGGCTGGGGAATTTTTCGTTGAATTTGTCATTCTTGGGATTGTCGCAACCGAGCAGACCGGCGAGCGCGACCCCGATATGAAACCTCATGCCGGGGTGGTACTGGGCTGCCAGTCGCAGAGTCTTCTCCATGACCGGGTCCAGCGTCTCCTCGGAGCCGAACAGGCGCAACAGGTTGTAGCCGGCCGCATTCAGCAGCGTGAGGTCCTGCTGGATGTCGGTATCGCTCGGGATCTCGTTAGCAGCGGGCCCGACGCCACGATACGCGCTGTAATTGATCGCCTTGCCGGTGTTGTAGATGGCCGGCAGCGGGCGGCGCGTGAAGGTGTAGGGCACGCAGGTCACGGCGACATTCGTAACATCGGCGCCAGCCTTGCCGATGCCGTTGGCGACTGTGCAGGTCAGCCCCGCGGGTTGCGTGGCCACGGCCACTGCGTAGTCGCTGCCGTTGGCAATCTGAGTCGGGAACTTGAACGAGCCGTTGCCGCCAATAGCGAGCGGCGGCCGGCTCTCGTCGGCGCCATTGTTCCACAGCGCGAGCGTGCCGCCGGTGAATCCCGAGACCGTGCCGCCGACGGTCACATACGCGGGCGCACTCTGCCAGTTCTGGCTCTGGCCGCAGGCGGAGAGCGCCAGCAAACAGACGCTGAGCGGGACGCAGCGCCGCAACGTAGCCAGTGTCGAGGTGCCGGTCTGCATGATGTTCACCGATTGTTGTCCGGAAATATTGATGATGTTCGCGCTCAACTGAGCAGCGGCGCGGGCCGCCGTACCTAACAAACCGGAGCGGCCCCGATTATCAGGCGCAACGCGTCGCGACGTTCCTAACGGTCTTCGAGTCATTCGCGTCTTCCCCTGCTGGCCGCGCGGCCCCGGTCGTCTGCAAGTCGAAACGCCCGGCGGCGTAATCCTGAGACAACCTGTTTGTTTCTTTTGAAAGCGCTTGCAGAAAATAGCGAACTAGCGGCACCATTGTCAATCGTTGTCGGATTTGGCGGGCGTTGCGCCGGCGGCTTGGTGCGCTGCGCTGAGACCGGCCGCCGATGGGCGCCAGGCGCGGATCGGGGCCCGGTATCCATTGAAAATAACTAGAATAAGGCCGCAAAAAGCGAGGCAGTTCATGCAGCGATTGAGAGCGAAGCGGCGCCAGACCGGGATGGCGAGCGGCCGGGAAGTGACGCTCGAGATGGTGGCGGCGGCGGCCCGGGTGTCGCCGAGCACGGTGTCACGGATCCTGAATGGCACCGCGCGCGTGCGCGAATCCAAGGTGCGGGCCGTCAATGCCGCCATCTCGCAACTGCAGTTCGTCCCCAACCCGGTGGCGCGTTCGCTCGCCCGCGGCAAGTCGATGAGCGTCGGCGTCGTGACCCAGACGCTCAACAGCCTTTTCTACGGCGAAGCGGCGCAGGCAATCGAGACGGGCTTGCTGCGCGGCAAGTATTCACCGCTGTTCGTCAGTGGTCACTGGCGCCCTGCTGATGAGCGCATGAGTGTGCAGCGCCTGCTGGACCAGCGAGTTCAGGGCATCATTCTTCTCACCAGTACGCTGCCGGATGAAGAGATCGCAAAATTGTCGCGTCAGGTGCCGCTGGTACTCACCGGACGGTCGGTCGATGCGGACAACGTCTATTGCCTGGATGTCGACAGTACGCCCGCCGCCCGCCTGACAGCCGACTACCTGATCGGCCAGGGACATCGGCGCATCGCATTTATCGCCGGGTCGCCGGACCATCTCGATGCGACGCAGCGACTGGCCGGCTACCAGGCGTCACTCGCGGCCCACGACATCCCGTTCGCCCCGGCGCTGGTGAGCGCGGGTGATTATTCCGAAGCCGGCGGTTACGCGGCGATGATCCGCCTGCTGGATTCGCACGAGAAATTCACCGCGGTTTTCGCCGCCAATGACGAAAGCGCCTTCGGCGCGATGCTGGCGCTGCACCGGCGCGGCCGCCGAGTGCCGGAGGACGTGTCGCTGGTCGGCTTCGACGATCTGCCGGCCTCGGCGTTCACGATCCCGCCGCTCACCAGCCTGCACCGATCGATCGACGAGGTCGGGGATTGCGCCGCCCGGGCCATGATCGATCTGATCGAGGGCCGGGCTCCGGTGGCCCGGTTGTCGTCGCCGACACTTGCGATCCGGGAGTCGACGCGGCCCCTGCGCGGCTGACGCAGGTTTGACAGCACCGAGTGGCGCTGTGCTAGATTCGTTTCTGAAAGCGCTTTCCGGGGCAGGTCGCCCGGCAAGACATCGACCGCATAAGAGTCGAGGAAATTGCTGACAATTTGGTCTCCCGGCACCCGTGTCCTGATAAATCGATCCTAAGGCTAGCTGACCCATGCAGAATCGTCGATTAACGCGCGTTGTTAGCTAGGGCTGCCGGCCGATGACTATCGCAGTGTCAGCGGTGCGGGCCTCTGCGCAGGAAGCTCTGCCTCTCGAAGCACGCTTTC
>DAIQQI010000140.1:0-8201 GCA_036786925.1 Steroidobacteraceae bacterium | reverse complement strand
AAAAACACGCGCGTGTGTTCGGCGTCGATCGGCTGCTCGATGAAATACTGCTTGAACATCTGGCCCTCACCGACATTGATCTCGGTAATCATCGCGGCGGGACCGTGGGTGCCGCTGCCGGCATACATGCCGCCGGCCTTGGTTTCGGCTTCGGTCCAGGTCTTATCCTTGAGCCCCGGTGAATCAAACCGGTGCAGGAACCACATGCCCCAGCCCTGCTCGTAGTCGTGCACGTCGTATTCGCGCACGCGATAGGTTTCGCGATTGATGCCCTTGAAGCCATGGGTCGGGTGTACGAATTCGTTATGCGCCGGATCCAGCCCGTTCTCGATCGAGCGTTCGTAGTAGTAGTTGAGATCGAGCGTGATGACCGTGTTAGCACGCCAGCCCGGTTTTTCCCATTCCGGAATCTCGAGCATGGGCGGCCGCTCGCTCTCCGGCAGGTCGCCGAGGAACGCAAACACGATGCCGTACCTTTCGACGGTCGGGTAGGCATCGACCCTGGCACGGCTCGGCGGCTTGGTGTCGTAGCCAATCGACGGAATGCTGACGCAGGTACCATCAGCGTTGAATTCCCAGCCGTGGTACGGGCAGACGATGCAGTCCTTGACGATGCGTGGCTGCTGGCCGAGCTCCCACGGCCCTGACAGCGAGCCACCGCGGTGCACGCAGGTGTCGCTCAGCGTGATGGCCTCGCCTGCCGCATTGCGGAACACCGCGAAATTGAGCCCCAGCACCTTGACCTTCTCCGGCTTGCCGGGACCCAGGTCTTCGCTGCGAATCATCGGATACCAGAAATTGATGTACATACACGCCTCGCCCAGGAAACCGGAGGCATGACTGTCACACGCGCGGTGGTCTGTTTCCTGCGTAAAAATACCTATCGCCGGCGACTTTGGCGCGGCGCGTTTACGACGCGGATAACGCCAGGTCAGGCGTTGCGCGAGCGAATGGCGGCCGCGAGTGTTTCCAGCTGATCCCAGCGTGCGATCTTCTGCGCCAGCAGGGTCTCGAGTTCCGCGGCACGCAGGCCGTCCGCGCGCATCTGCTCGGGCGCGACGCGATGGTAGTCGGCGCCACTCATGCGCTCGGTCAGCTGCCGCTGTTCGGTTTCCAGCGCTTCGATGTCCCGCGGCAGCGCATCGAGTTCACGCTGATCCTTGTAGCTCATTTTGCGCGGCGCGGCCGCCGCGGCCGCGGCCGGCCCAATCGACGCGACGGCCGCTTTGCCGGAACCTGCGCGCGCCGCCGGCGCCGGTCTTTGCCGCAGCCAATCGCTGTAGCCGCCGACGTACTCGCGCCAGCGTCCGCCGCCCTCGGCGACCACGGTCTGCGTCACGACGTTGTCCATGAATGCGCGATCATGGCTGACTAACAAGATCGTGCCGGTGTATTCCTGCAGCAGCGCTTCCAGCAGTTCCAGCGATTCGATATCAAGATCGTTGGTGGGTTCGTCCAGCACCAGCACATTGGCCGGGCGGGCGAACAGCCGGGCTAACAGCAGGCGGTTGCGCTCGCCGCCCGACAGCATCTTCACCGGCGCATTGGCGCGCTGGATGCTGAACAGGAAATCGCCCAGGTAGCTGGTGATGTGCTTGCGTTGCTCGCCGACCTGGACCCAGTCCGATCCCGGGCTGATGGTGTCCGCCAGCGTGCGCTCGGGATCGAGCTGCGCGCGCAGCTGGTCGAAGTACGCGACCTGCAGGTTGGTGCCGCGCCGCACCCGGCCCGCGTCGGGCTCGAGCTCACCGACAATCAACCGGATCAGCGTGGTCTTGCCAGCGCCATTCGGTCCTAACAAACCGAGCTTGTCGCCGCGCATTACGCGCAGGTCCAGGTCCTTGACGATGCATTTCGGACCGAACTGCTTGCTGACGTGCTCCAGCTCGGCAACCAGCTTGCCGGAACGTTCGCTCGCATCGACATTGAGGCGCAGCGCGCCCAGGCGCTCGCGCCGCTCGGCCCGGTCCACGCGCAGGCGTTCCAGGCGCTTGACGCGTCCCTCGTTGCGGGTGCGGCGCGCCTCGACGCCCTTGCGTATCCAGACCTCTTCCTGCGCCCAGAACTTGTCGAAGCGGCGATTCGCCAGGTCCTCAGCCGCAATCTGCTCCGCCTTGCGTTTCTCATAGGTGGAGTAATTGCCCGGGAAAGTCCGCAGGTAACCGCGGTCGAGCTCGGCGATGCGGCTCGCAATGCGATCGAGGAAAAAGCGGTCGTGCGTGATCACGATGCAGGTCAGGCCCTGCGTCAGCAGCTCCTCGAGCATCTCGATGCCGCTGACATCCAGGTGGTTGGTCGGCTCGTCCAGCAACAGCAATTCGGGCTGCAGCGCCAGCGCCAGCGCCAGGGCGGCGCGTTTGCGCTCGCCGCCCGACGCGGTCTGCGGGCTGGCGTCGCCGTCAATGTCGAAGCGGTGCAGGAACTGTGTCAGGCGTACATCGACGCGGCTGCGATCCCGCTCATCCGCGAGCACGTCCAGGTTGCCGCGGATCTCGAGGCTGGCGCGCAAGGTTTCTGCCTCCGGCAGTTCCGGTTCCTGCTCGACGTAGGCGATCGCGAGGCCCGGCTTGCGCTGCACCTCCCCATCGTCGAGCGCGATACGGCCCGCCAGCACGCCTAACAAAGAGGACTTGCCGGTGCCGTTGCGGCCGATCAGGCCGACGCGATCGCCCTCTTCGATCGAGATCGAGGCGCGATCCAGCAGGGGCGTCAGCCCGAACGCGAGCTCGGCGGCCCGCAGGCTGATGAGGGTCATGGCGACCTGGAGGGGGACGTCGCTGCGCGACCTGGAGCGCCCATCACCTAACGAGTCAGGATCAGGCGCTGATACAGGCCGCCGAAAAAGGTCTGCTTGTCGATGGCCGCGGGTTGAACGTCCGCAGGCAGGAATTCCGCAAGCTCGTGGCGCCACAGTTCGTGCGCGTACGGCTCCAGTGCGCGGAACACCGCATACATCAACGGCCGCAGCGGATTCCAGCGCGCCGGGCGGTGGTAATCGACGATGACGATCCTGCCGCCGGGCCTGACCACCCGCAGCGCTTCGGCGAGTGTCCGGCGCCGGGTCGCTTCGGGCTGCTCGTGCAGCAGAAAGAACAGAAGCACCTGATCGACGCTGGCATCGGCCGTCGGCAGCGACTCGGAATTCGCGTGCAGCATCGTGATGCGCGGGTCGGATGACAGCTTTGCACTCAGATTGCGCAGCTGGATCGGCAGCACATCGACAATGTCGAGATGCGCATCGGGCGCAAGCGCCGCGGCCATTTGCAGTGTCAGATTGCCATAGACACAGGCGATCTGCAGCGTACGGCCGTGCAGCGGCCGGCCGAGCGCGGCCAGCGCCGAGTCGCGCAGGCGGTTGTAGTTGCCGAACAGGATCAGGTTGACGAGCCAGTCGCGCTCGAACACGTGCACCGCACGCGGGTGTACATAGGCCCACCAGTACGCCTGCTGCAAATACGCCGGGATCTGCGGGTAGTGCCGGGCCGCAAGTTGCTCCGGGCGGGCTATCGGGTTGGGGGGAGTCAAGTGACTGGTCAGGCTTTCTTTGTTAGCAATGTCGTCCCGGACAGTCGGGCGTGTGTCAGCGCAAGGGCGTGCAGAGCTATCGTAGCTGGCCGCGCTCTACATTTGCAAACTATGCGGCTCAGGCAGCCACTGGCAAAAAAAGGTGGTGCAGCGCCCGAAGGCGACTGCACCACCTGCCGTCAGCGGCTGAGACCCGATCTAGTGGCGTTCGTTTTCCACGGTGGTCGTGCAGGTCTTGGCGGCCTTGTCGCAGTTACGCGTAACCGTGCGCTCAACGCTGTTGCCGTTAGGACCGGTGGTCGTGCTGCTGGTGACCGAGCCGTTATCCGTGCGCGTGTGAACCACGTCGCGGGTCACGGTCTGGCCGTTGCCATTGGTGATGCTGCCGGAACGCGTGAAACCGTCATCCGTGCGAGTCGTGACTGACTCCGCCGAACGGCTGCGGCCGTTGAAGCCCGTTGACTCGCTGCTGCGCGTGATCGTGCCGGCACTGGGATCACGCACCACGCTGGCATCGCGCGTCGCCGTCTGGCCCTGCGAATTGGTGGCCGTGGTATGCGACGTAAAGCCGTTGTCGGTGCGGGTGCGAGTCGTTTCGCGCGTGACCACGCCGGCCGGGCGCGGACGCTGCATGCCCTGGCCGCGTTGCGGACCGGCGGCGAGGACATCGATGCTGGCGGTGACCATCACGGCGGCAAGCGCCGACATGGCCGCGACCTTCCTGAAAGTGGATTCCGACATGAGAACTACTCCTCTGATGTGTAACTGCAGGAGACAACGCGGCTGCGCAACAGTCGTTGACAGCGATCACATCGGCAACACGGGTTATGTTACTTACGACAACCCGGCCCTCCGCGGGCCTATGCAAGTAATCGCCATCGAGGTGATTCAGGAGCTTGATTCGGTTCTGACTATTACCGCCCCGAGGGTTCATCCAGCCCGCCTCGGGGCTCCGAGCGTTAGAATCAAGAAAAGGGCAACGCTTCTTTGAGCATCGGATTCTCGTCACAATGCGACCAGCAGGAGACATGCGATACGCGCGGCTGCGACGCGCCCTCACCGCCACGTGGCGGGACATTCGCACGGCGCGCAAGCGACTCAGGCGGAATCCAGAGTCAGGAACGGCAGTCCACGATTTTCGCGTGGCGGTGCGACGCATGCGGGCCGCGGCGGACTTGTTAGGATTGGACGACATACGAGTCATTGACAGGACCTCCAGGAAGTTGCTGCGGGCATTTCGTGCCGCGGGAAAATTGCGCGACGCGCAGATCTCGGCCGCGGCGCTCGAAACGCGCCACCCGATTGCCAGGCGCATCAGGAGGTCTCTCGACCAGGAAACCGGCCCGCTCGCCCGGCGCCTGCTGCGCAAGTTGGACGCTTGCGGCAGCCGCGATCTCGATGAGGCGGACCGCAAGTCCGCGCATGCGCTGGCGAATCTGCGCCATCGCGCATCGACGCCGGACATGCCGGCTCTGCAGGTGTTCGCCAGGGCAAAACGGGACCTGGATCGCTATGGCCTCAAGATCCTGGACGACACCGATCCGGCCGTGCTGCATCTTTTTCGAGTGAGCCTCAAACGGGTTCGTTACATGAGCGAGTGGTTGAAGCCTTGGCTACCGGGCGCCGGAGACAAGGCGCTCCGACGCAAACTAGGGGCTCAACAGACCGCGCTCGGCGAGATTGCCGATGTGCGCGCGGTGGTCAGGACCGTGGAAGACTGGAGTGATGGCAAGCCTGCGCGACAGGCGGCGTGCCAATCGTTGCACGACGAGTTGCTGCAGCGGGCACAAGAGCGCGCCGCGGTGTTTGTCGGTAAGTATCGTCGCGACACAATGACGGAAGAGCGCCGGGCGGCTCGATGAGCCGCCTTGTCGATGTCGTCAATGCGATGATGCCGCGTGCGCGAGGCGGCGGTTCCGCGCCATCCATGCATACGCGGGAGCGCAGCAGGCGAGGAATCCTGCCGCGATCAGTCCCGAGCGCGGATCTTCGGCCACCGCCAGGATCAGAAACGCGATCGAACCTAACAACACGATCGCCGTCGAGAACGGATAACCGAAAGCCTTGTACGGTCGCGGCAGGTCCGGTGATTTGAGCCGCAGCACGAACACCGCCAAAAACGCTGAGCTGTAGTAGATGAGAAACAGCACCGCACCCAGCGCAATGATCTGCTCGAAGCTGCCGCTGAGGATCAGGACAACGACGACGATGCTGGTCAGCGCCAGCGCGATTCGCGGCGTGCCGCTCTCGCTGACGAGCGCCGCCCTGGCGCTGAACAGTCCGTCGCGGCCGATGGCGAACAGGATGCGCGGCGCTGACAACAGGCAGTTGTTGGTGAGGCTCAGTACGGTCAGCAACGATACGAGGGTCACCAGCTCGGCGCCGCCGCGCGGCAGCACGGCGCGCGCCGCGTCCGCCGCCGGCAGTTGCGACGCTGCCAGCACCGGCAGCGGCAGCACGTGCAGGAACGCGGCGTTGATCAGCAGATACAGGCCCACGACCAGCAGCGTGCCGCCGATGAGTGCGCGCGGCAGGGTGCGCGTCGGGTTGGTGCTTTCCTCTGCTACGTAGATGGGCATATACCAGCCGTCGTACGCGGTCAGCACGGCACGCAGCGCCGGCACCACTGCGAACATCATTGCCAGTGACATCGGCGGCAGGGATGCGGCCGTGTTCGCTGGTGGCGCCGCGCTGGACACCGCGACAGGTTCGACCAGAAAGCATCCCACCACGACGCTTATCAGGGCCAGGGCGACCGTCACGCTGATGGTCTTGGTGACGGCGCTGCTGACCCGCAGACCGATCCAATGCCCCAAAGTAAAAATGGCAATAATGATGATTGCAGCTGCGCGTGGGTACGCGGTCGCAGGCTGCCACAGCGCCCCCAGAAATACGCTCGCCGTGATGGCCGCATAGGCAACCGCAGACACATTCGTCAGCCAGTCGATCCAACCGACCGCGAATCCCACACCCTCACCGTAGGCGCGGCGTGCATAGACTCGAAAGCCGCCGGACTCGGGAATCATCGCCGCGAGCTCGGCCACGGCCACGGCGCCCATCAGCGCATAGACGCCACCGATGACCCAGGCGAGCATCACCAGCGTCGGATCGCCGAGCGCGGCCGCCACGGTGCCAGGCAGGCGCAGGATGCCAACACCGACCATGGTGCCGACGACCAGCGCCAAACCGAACCCGAGTCCCAGAATCCGCTGCAGCGGGCGTGCCGGCGTGACTGTCATTGATCGTTCCCCGGCGATGTTAGGTGATACGATGGTACTGCCTGCGCACTTCAGCCGGGCGTAAATTCGGCTTCATTCACTTCGATCAGCGTGGGCCCGCGACGCTGCAGAGCGGCCAGCAGCGCGGCAGTCAGCTCGCTACTGCGCCGCACGCGCTGGCCCTGCGCGCCGCAGGCCTGGGCCAGCGCAACGAAATCGGGATTCCGTGCGACCACGCCGAGCGGCGGAATGCCGGTGGCTGCCATGTCGTCGCGGATTTGCCCGAGCGCGGTGTTATTCCACACCACCACCGGCAGGCTGAGCCCGAGCTCCACCGCAGTCGTCAGGTCTGCGATCGTGAATTGCACGCCGAAATCGCCCGCCAGCGCGACCACCGCCCTGCCCGGCATCGCCAGCTTGGCGCCTAACGCCGCCGGCAGCGCGTAGCCCAGCGTGCCGTAACCTGACGGGTGGTGCCAGACACCGGGAACATCGGTGGCATAGGCGTAATTGCCCAGATAGGCGATCTGCGTCATGTCGGTGAACAGTGCGGCATCAGCCGGCAGCGCGGCGCGGATCGCATCCAGCGCCCGGCGCCGGGTCACAGACGGCGCATCCAGCTGCGCATCAATGCGCGCCCGATGCGGTGCGGCGCCGCCCGCCAGCGAACACCAGCGGGCCCGGCCCGCTACGCGCCCGAGGAGCGCCGCGACCGCCGCACGCGCGTCGCCGCGGATGCTGACAGCTGCGGGATATTGCTCATTCCGTTCTGCGGCGATATCGATGCGGATCAAGCTGCCCGGGATTGTTAGCTTGAGCGCGGTATAGACGTCGGTTTCCGCCATCTCCGTGCCCACGGCCAGCACGACGTCAGCCTCGGTGAGCAGTCGCTGGGTGTCCGCAAACGGCAGCGAGCACCCCAGATGGCAGCGATGCGCCTCCGGAAGCACGCCCTTGCCGGCCGCGGTCGTCACCAGGTAGCCATCGAGGACTTCAACCAACTGACGCAATTCGCCCGCGGCTGCACGCGCGCCGCCGCCCGCGATGATGAGGGGCCGCTGCGCCGCCGACAGCAGGGTCGCGGCCTGCCCGATCCGATCTGCGAACGCTGGCCCTGGACTCCCGGTCAGCTTGAATCGCTCCGCCACCAGGCTCGTAGGTTCGGCGAGCAAATCGAGCGGGATGCCGAGATAGGCGGGGCGCGGTCTGCCGGTGTGAAACTCCTGGAACACGGCCCGCAGGTGATCGCGCACATCCTCGGCGCTGGTGGCGGTACACGCCAGATCCAGCACGTAGCCAACGACGCCCTGTTGATCCGCAAGTTCGTGCAGCACGCCCCAGCGGCGGCCCAGCGAGGCGAGCACCGGCGTGCTCGCGACCACCAGCATCGGCACCGAATCCGAATATGCCTGCGCAACCGCCGTCAATATGTTGGTGATGCCGGGACCCGAGATCACG
>DAIQQI010000139.1:0-8270 GCA_036786925.1 Steroidobacteraceae bacterium | reverse complement strand
GCCGGGAGAGTGGCGGGAGTTGGATGAGGCCGCGGCGTGGCAGCGGCGCTGACGCACCCGCCGGACCCCCACGCACTCCGCGCATCCTTTAGGATAGGCGCCCCGGCGCTTCGTCGGGTTCACTCGAAATCTGGAGATCAGCATGATTCTGCTCACGGGCATTACCGGCAACATCGGCGGCGCGACGGCACGGGCACTGCTCGCGAAAGGCGTGCGCTTCCGGGCGCTGGTGCGCGACGTCGCTAAGGCGGCGCCGTGGGCACAACAAGGCGTCGAACTCGTGCAGGGCGACATCGAAGATGCCGAGGCCGTCAAGCGCGCGCTCATGGGCATCGACCGGGCGCTGCTCGTGATGCCGAACGGCGAATTCCAGGAACGCGCCGAGCTCGCGTTCACGCGCGCAGCCAAAGCCGCGGGCCTGACCTGGATCATCAAGCTCTCCTCGCCCGAAGCCGTACGCGGCACCACGAGCCCGATCCCGCTGGCGCACATTGCGGCCGAAGATGCGATCAAGGCGTCGGGCATGAAGTGGACTTTCGTGCGTCCGAGCTTCTACATGCAGAACTTCCGCGGCTCGCTGAAGAGCGCGCGCGCCACCGGCAAGCTGTCGATGCCGATGGGCAACGGCACCGTGGCGCTCACCGACAACAACGACGCGGGGCTGTTTTTGGCGCACATCCTCACCGACCCTAACACGTCCCGGCATCATGGCCAGTGCTACGACATCACGGGCCCCGACCCGGTCATGAGTTTTCATCAGGTCGCGCAGGTGATCGGCGACGTCATCGGACAGAAAGTGGTCTACGACGACTGCGATGCCAAGGCCTTCCAGGAGGCGATCCGTCCGTTCCACCGCAACCAGTGGCACTCGGATGCCGTGGCGCGCCTGTTCGCGGAGATTGCTAACAGCCGCACGCCCGGGCACAAGACCGATACGTTCCAGAAGATCATGGGACACCCGGGTCGGTCGCTGCGCGAGTACCTCGCCACGGTGGCGTAAGGATACTGATCCATGAATACGCCGCCAGAACGCACTGTCTACCGGGCATGTCATCTCTGCGAGGCGATTTGCGGCCTGGAATTCAAGCTTCGCGGCGACGAGATCATCAGCATCCGCGGCGACGAGGCCGATCCGTTTTCGCGCGGCCACATCTGCCCCAAGGCGGTCGCCATCAAGGACGTTCACGAAGACCCGCATCGCGTGCGCATGCCGCTGCTGCGCGACGGAACGCAATGGCGCGAAATCGGCTGGGATGAGGCTTTCGCAATCGCCGGCGAGCGGCTGGCCGCGATCTCGACGGCGCACGGCGACGATGCCGTGGCGATGTACAGCGGCAATCCCACCGTGCATAACAGCGGCACGCTGTTCAATGTGTCCGTCGTCGCGCGCGCGCTCAAGACGAAAAATGTCTTTACCGCGACATCGGTCGATCAACTGCCGCAGCAGCTGGCGTCCTATCTGATGTTCGGGCACCAGTTCATGATTCCGATTCCGGACATTGACCGCACGCACTACCTGTTGATCCTGGGCGGCAACCCGATCGCCTCCAACGGCAGCATGATGACGGTTCCGGACGTGGCCAAGCGCCTGCATGCGATCCAGGATCGCGGCGGCAAGGTGGTCGTGATCGACCCGCGCCGCACCGAGACGGCGGAGATTGCGAACGAACACCATTTCATCCGGCCCGGCGCCGATGCGGCGCTGCTGATGGCGATCATCAATACCCTCGTGACGGCAAAGAAGACGCGCCTGACATCGCCCGAGCGCCTGAGCGGACTCGACGAGGCCTTGCGCGCGATCGCGCACGTGACGCCCGAGCGCGCCGCCGTGGCCACCGGCATCGATGCAGCGACGATCCGGCGCATGGCTAACGAATTCGCCGACGCGCCCTCCGCCGTGTGCTACGGGCGGCTGGGCACCACCTTGCAGAGCTTCGGCACGCTCAACCAATGGTTGGTGCAATTGCTCAACCTCGTGACCGGCAACCTGGATCGCGAGGGCGGCGCGCTGCTCACGTCGCCAGTTTTTCCGATGACCGGGCCCGGCACGCGGCCCGGGCAATACGCCAAGTCGAAAACGCGCGTATCCGGCCTGCCGTCCTTCGGCGGCGAATTCCCCTGTGCGGCGCTGGCCGAGGAAATCCTGACGCCGGGCGCGGGACAGATCCGCGGCATGGTCACCGTCTGCGGCAATCCCGTGCTCTCGACCCCTAACGGACGGCAGGTTGACCGCGCGTTCGAGTCGCTGGATTTCATGGTGGCCGTGGACATCTTCATCAACGAGACCACGCGCCACGCCAACCTGATCCTGCCCCCGGCCTCGGCGATCAAACACACGCATTACGACAGCGTGTTCAATGCGGTCGCCGTGCGCAACGTCGCGCGCATCAATCCGCCGTTGTGGCCGCGGGCGGACGACGAGCGCTACGATTGGGAAGTCCTGGGCGAGCTCGGCCGTGCGATCGCGACGCGTCTCAACCGCGAGCCGACGCCGGCCCGTTCCACGGAGAGCCTCGTCGCGGCCGTGCTGGCGAGAGCCGGCGGCATGCAGGCTAACGAACTCGCCGGACACCCGCACGGCATCGACCTGGGGCCGCTCAGTCCGTCGCTGTATCAGCGGCTGGAAACGCCCGACCGCAAAATCGCCTGCGCGCCCGCGCCGATCGTGGCCGACATCGAACGCTTCAATCGCGACGTGCTCGACACCCGGCACGCGCCGATCACGCTCATCGGCCGCCGCCACGTGCGCAGCAACAATTCCTGGATGCACTTCTCGCACCGGCTCATCAAGGGCAAGCCGCGCCACCAGCTGCTCATGCACCCCGAGGACATGAGCGCGAGGCGTATCGCCGATGGCAGCACCGTGGAAGTGCGCTCGCGCACCGGCAAGATCCAGATTGAAGTCCACGCCAGCGAATCGATGATGCCCGGCGTGGCGAGCCTGCCGCACGGCTGGGGGCACGACCGTCCTGGCACGGTGTTAGGTGAAGCGCACCTGAACCCGGGCGCGAGCTTCAACGACGTAACCGATGAACGTCGCGTCGATGTCGTTTCCGGCAACGCCGCGTTGAACGGCACACCGGTCGACATCGTGCCGGCTGCGTGATTCCGTGCGCAGCTTGACCCGCAATACGCTGTCCGTTTGCGCCGCCCTGCTTTGCCTGTCATTGCCCGCCTGGGCTGACGGCCCGGTTGCTCCGCGCTACGCCGCAGTCGCAGCGCCGGATGACTTCGGTTCACGCACCGCGATCGAGGTCATGAAGCGCGGCGGCAACGCGGTGGATGCCGCCATTGCGACCGCGTTCGTGCTTGCAGTGACCTATCCGGAAGCGGGCAATCTCGGCGGCGGCGGCTTCATGATGATCTACCACCGTGGCAAGCCCGCCTTCGTCGACTACCGAGAAACCGCCCCGGCGGCGGCCACGCGCGACATGTTCCTCGATGACAAGGGCCAGGTGATCAGGAACGCCAGCGTCATTGGCGCCCGTGCCGCCGGCGTGCCGGGTACCGTCGCCGGACTGTGGCTCGCGCATCAGCGCTATGGCACGCGGCCGTGGCGGGAGCTGTTGCAGCCCGCGATCCGCCTCGCGCGTGACGGCCACCTGGTATCGCCGCGTTTGGCATCTAACATCAGGGAAGCTCGCGCCAGCTACGCCGGACACACCAATTTTGACGCCTATTTCAGCCAGGTGCAGGGCGGGCAGCTGTTTCGTCAACCGGAACTGGCCGACACACTGGTGCGCATCGCGAACGCCGGTGCGCGCGGCTTTTACACCGGCAAGACCGCTGCGCTGCTGGCGGCGCAGATGCGGCGCGATGGCGGTCTGATCACGGTGCAGGACATGGCTGCGTACCGGGCCAAATGGCGCGAACCGCTGGCCGCCGATTGGCGCGGCATGACATTGCTGACCGCGCCGCTGCCGAGCTCAGGCGGCTTTGCGCTGATCCAGTTGCTGAAGATGCACGACGCGCTGGGCCCGCATTTTCAGGGCCTGGCACACAATTCCACGCAATACGTGCACCTGATCGCCGAGATGGAAAAACGCGTTTTCGCCGACCGCGCCGAATATCTCGGTGACCCGGATTTCGTCCACGTGCCGATCGAGCGCCTGCTCGAGCCCGCCTACATCGCACGGCGCGCAGCTGACGTACGCACCGATGGCATTTCGCCCGTGGACAGCGTCAAACCGGGACTACCGGAAGGCATGCACACCACGCACTTTTCCATCCTGGATGCCGAGGGCAATGCGGTAGCTAACACCTATACGCTGAATGACTGGTTCGGCAACGGCGAGGTGGTCGAAGGCGCAGGCTTCCTGCTCAACAATGAAATGGACGATTTCAGCATCAAGCCCGGCACGCCTAACATGTATGGCGCGGTCGGCGGTAACGCCAACGCCATCGTGCCAGGCAAGCGCATGCTGTCCTCGATGTCGCCGACGATCGCGCTGCGCGACGGCAAGGTCGCATTGGTGGCCGGCACTCCGGGCGGCACAACCATATTCACGTCGGTGTTCCAGGCATTCTTGAATATCTACGATTTTCAGATGACTGCGCAGGAAGCAACCGCGGCGGCACGCTTTCATCATCAGCTGCTGCCAGCCGATGAAATCATCTACTCCGTTTGCTGCGCGCTGCCGGCCGACACGGTTGCCGGCCTGACTGCGCTCGGCTACAAGGCGCACAAGTCGCCGTGGGAGTTTGGCGACCTGCAGATCATTGCCGTCGATGCGGCGGGCAAGATCACTGCGGGGGCAGACCCGCGTGGCCGCGGGACATCGAGTGTGGAGGCGATCGCGCCGAGTCAGTACTTCGCGCCCGGGCGGTACAGGTAGTTCTGCAGATCGAACATCTGCCGGCTGAGCCGCGTCTGCACCTCGTGCGCGACGCGCATGATCGAGCGCATGATCTTGTACACGGCGCGCGGCTGTTGATCGATCAGTCGCTCGAAGTCCGGCCGCGACAGCACCAGCACGCGCGTCGCGCCTGAGGCGAGCAACGACGCGTAGCGCGCTTCGTCATGCATGAACGACAATTCGCCGACCAGGTCGCCGGCGCCGAGTGTGTGCAGAATGTTCCAGCCGGCGTCCGTGCGGCGCGCGACGGCAATCCGGCCGCTGAGGATCACGTGCAGGTGGTTGTCGCGCGAGCCCTCGGTGACCAGCACCTCGCCGTCCGCGAGATCGCGCACCGAGACCAGCTTCGAAAGCGCCTCGGCCTCCGGCTGCGTAAGGTCCTTGCCAAGCGGCGACGCCAGAATCGTATCGGTCAGCGAACTCATCGTCAGTGCCCTCGCGGTCTGCAACGTCTGATTATAAAGATACACCTTGGCGGGCGCGCACGAAATCGTCACTGCGACCGGGTCGATCGCCAACAGGAAGCGCGGCGTGTGTGGCAGCGACGGACATGGCAGGTGTCCCAGCCACGGGCGGCGACGTCACTGAGCCGATCAGCGCTTGGTTCGCGCGGATCAACTGGTCGAGTTCGTCGTTGACGTTATTGCAGCCGTGATCGTAGATGCCGTAGTCAAGGCGGCCGGGGCATGCAGTGAGCCCTGACGACCGGTCAGCCCGCGGTAAATTCGATCTCGAAACCGACCTTCCCCATCGCTCCGGTGGTTGGGTCGTGAGCAGTCACGTCTGCGCACTTATACTTTCCGCTGACGACGACTGACTCTACTTTCATGCCACCGCTGCAGTCCGCTGCACCCGCTGTAGCAATCTGTTTGCCCCGTGAGACCGTCAGTCCGATTTCTTCGGTACTCACGGTTATGAGGGCGTTAGGCGTTTCAGCCCCGGATGCGCCATATTGCAGCCAGGTCATCTGGCCATCGCTGATGCTCGCGGGCTGATTGAGGGGAATCGTTGCATCGAACTCAAAGGCGCCGGAAACCTTGACGATGATCTGCCCGCCCGCGTAATTGCGGGGAGTGATGACAGGCACCCCCGGCGCGACCGCCGGCTGCACCATCTCAGCTTCGGTAGCGTCGGCGGCGCTCGCTTCCTGCTCGTCCGCATTCGACCCCTGCTTCGAGCAGGAAGCGCAACCGGCGATCGCCGCCAACACGAGCCCGGCCCTCCAGCCGCGCGTCTTCCTGTGCATAACGTTCATGGCCTGGGTCTCCTATTAACAGTATTCCGTCCGACTGCACCTCGGGCTGGATTCACGCAGGCTGACAACTTTCCTCACCAGATCCATGTACTCAATCGCGACCTTGTGCGTCGCTGTGGACTGAAAACTGGCTGCGGGCGTGTTCATGATCATGTACTGCTGAGTTCTAGTCGCATCGAAGCTCTCCAGATAAGTCACACGCTGCTGCCGCATCCGGTTGCGCTCGTTCTTCAGAAAGGTCTGGAACTGACCATCGGCACCCCACCACTGCGGACACAAGGCTTGATAGGCATTGTCCATCACGCGCCGGATTGCATGCTTCTCGGCTATTACTGCCGCGGAATCTCCCGGGTCATCGAAGCCCAGGTTAGACACGACAGCGGCAGGCCGATACGCGGCGCCTCGCAGGGCTTTCACGCGTGCTTCGGCAGGTGCGTACGCCTGGCGCCGGGCATCGTCATACTTCCTGGTCAACGCAAGCAACGCAGCATCGCGCGCCTGCTGTTCCTGCTGCGCGTTCACAACACCCGCGGCCGAGTTGTTAGCTGCGGTCTGGATGCCTTGCATGTACTTCATGGCCTCCTGCGGATTGGCCATCAGCCATTGCTGCATTCGCGCCGCCTGTTGCGCTGGGTCGAGGCTGCGAAACCGCTCCTCAATCTTTGCATTGACTGCTTCCTGCCGCTCCTTGTCCGCGGCAACCGCGTCTTTCGCCGCGTCGAGTCGGGCATAAAACGGATCGCGCGCCAGATCTCGGCCATCGGCCTGATAGCACGTAGTTGTCAGAGCAGGAACTTTTGCCCACGGATCGGCGGCGGCCGCCGCCTGCACCTGCAACGAGGTTCCCAGCGTCAGCAGTGCCGTGGCACGGGCAGCCCGCCACCCGCTTGAACGGTTGGCTGCGCTCACGTCGCTCTCCTATTCCGCAGTCGTACAGGCGTTAGGTGGGTCAGCCTTCTTGCCCGATAGCGTAATGATTATTGTCACGCCGTCGGCCATGGCCGTGATTTTTCCGGTGTACTTGTCCGATCCTTCAAAGGTGATCTCACCAGTGCCCGTCATCGGCATCCGCCCTTTGCAGGCCATGTCCCAGGTCGCCTTGTTGCCGACACGCTGGTAGTTGGTGGTCCTGCAACTCGGGTCGCCGCCTGGCGGCGGCCGGCTCCAAACCAGCGGAGCGCAGAAATTCGATGACTGCGGCGGTGGTGTGAAGGGCATGCCCTGCATGGTCATCTGCGAGGTCGTAACCCAGCGAATGCCATCGGCGGCAAACGCGAGTCCAAGGAGCGTTAAAACTGCGGCCGTGCCGCCAAGCCAGTATTTGATCATGGGAAGCCCCTGCTATGTATTACTGGACGCGAGCAGTGTACAGCGCGTACGGCCCGAATTTCCAGCGACCAACTAGACCGCGTCACTGCAACCGGTAGGCGATTCCCAGCGTCAGGCTCGTGAAACGGGCGAATGCGTAGACCTCATCGCTGTCCGCACCACCATCGAGGAAGCGGACCCCGCCCTGCAGCATCCACGGCCCGTCGAACGCGTAGCGCAGCACGGCACCTGCATCGATTGCATAGCCTGGCCCGCCGCCCAGCGCATCGATGTCGAGCGCCCAGGACCACCCCCGCGACAGAGGTCGTTCCACCGACGCGTGCAGCAGCGGCACGAAGCCCGTGTTGTTCTTGCTGGCCCGCAGCGCGCCCTGCACCAGTTCGATCTCGGCGTCCCGGATCTTCGCCGTGGCGCCTACCCGCACGACCAGATCGGGTCGATCGATCCAGCGCCAACGCCAGCCGACGCGCCAGGAATCGAATCGGTAACTCCCGCGCACCACGCCGGGCGCGAAGCTGCCGCCCTCGAACTGCAAGGCGCGGCCGGACTGCCCCGTGCCCTCGAGCCGCAGCGGCGCGAGCAGCACCTCGACCTCGTGCCGTCCATCGCCCCAGCGCTCGCCCAGTGGCCAGCGCAGCGACACGCGCGGCGCCACGGCGGGGCCGTCGCCGGTGATGTCATCGAGCGCGAATCGCGTGCCGCGCGAATCGTTCGGCGACTGCACGTCGTTGCGGCGCTGCCAGGCGACCTGGGCCTCGACCACGACCTGCAAGCGCGACTCGAACGTCGCTCCGCCTCCCGATCCGCTCGGCGTTTCGGCCCGCGCGGTC
>DAIQQI010000138.1:0-8273 GCA_036786925.1 Steroidobacteraceae bacterium | reverse complement strand
GCAGCGCGCGGCGGTAGCGTTCCGAATCGGCGTCGATCCGCACGAAGTCGATGCGGGGACGGCCGGCGCGCGCGTCACTGCGCGCCTGTTGCCAGTCGCGGTACTGGCCCGGGTCGATGGCTAACGCCGTTAGCCGGGCGGACGCGGCCTGCGCCCCGGCAACGCCGATCGCAATCGCCTGCCTCAGATTCGTGAAGTCAAACGAACTCGTCGACCCGAGCGCTGGCGTTATCAGCAGGTCCTGCGGCGTGAGGCTCGCGCGCTGCTGCGCGCTTTCGCGCTGGATCAGGATCGCCAGCATCTGGTTGCTGATGCGCGCCACCGAATTGAGCTCGCCGCGCTCCAGCAGCGGAAAGCCCACATCGACGACGATAAGGATATCGACTCCCATGCTGCGCGCGACGTCGACCGGCAGGTTGACCGACAGCCCGCCGTCTACTAACAAGCGCCCCGACAGCTCCACCGGATTGAAAAGACCCGGCGCAGCGACACTGGCGCGCATGGCATCCGTGATATCGCCACGGTCGAGCACGCGCATGGTTCCGGTTTCAAGGTCGGTCGCGACGGCGCGGAATGGCGTCGGCAGGCGATCGAATTCGGAAACCGCGGCTACCGGCAATGTCAGCCTGCGCAGCATCTGCGACAGTTTCTGCCCCTGGATCAGGCCCTTGGGCAGCTTGAACTCGCCGCTGCTGATACCTAACGGAAAGCGCACCAGGAAATTCTGGTCTTCGCGTTTGCGGCGGAACACGAGGGCCTGGCGTGGCGGACGATCGCGAAACGCGTTCTGCCAGTCCACCGTGGTCATCATCGCTTCGATCTCGGCCGCGCTCATGCCGGAGGCATAGAGACCGCCGACTACCGCACCCATGCTCGTGCCCGCGATTGCATCAATGGGTACATGCGCCTGTTCCAGGACTTTCAGTACTCCCACGTGGGCCACGCCGCGTGCGCCGCCGCCGGATAGCACCAGGCCGATGCGCGGCCTGGCGCCGGCCGCGGGCTGGCTTTGTCCCAGCGCAATGGACACCGGCGCGGCCATCAACGCCAGGACCACTGCCCAGTGTCGCAGCCTGCAGCGACGCGGTTGTGATGAAGCCATCATGATCCGCAAAGGATACCGGATAATGAGGCCATGGCTGGAACTGGCATCTGGACTGCAATTGCGGGCATCGCATTCGCCAACGCCGCGCTCGGCGCGGCTGAACCGCCCGTGCTCGATGCCGTCGTCGTCACGGCGAGCCGCTTTGCCAAACCGCTGGCCGATTACGCAGGCAGTGCGACGCGCCTGTCGGCCGAGGACATTGCGCAGCGCGGCGCAACTCATTACGCAGATCTTCTGAACCTGGTGCCGGGCGTGCAACTGCAGCGTGGCAGCGGCCAGGAGGGCCTGCTCGCAATCCGTTCGCCGGTGCTAACAGGCGCCGGCGCCTGTGGCGCCTTCCTGATCCTCGAGGATGGCCTGCCGCTGCGGCCCGCCGGGTTCTGCAACGTCAATGACCTGTTCGAAATCAACACGGAGCAGGCTGGCGCACTGGAAGTGCTGCGCGGGCCGGGCAGCGCAACTTATGGTGCTAACGCGGTACACGGCATCGTCAACGTGATCAGCCGCGAACCCGGGCAGCTGGGCAAGCCTGGCATCAGCGTGCGCTGGGGCAACCAGGACTTTCAGCAGCTGGGTCTGGCATGGCAGGAGCGCCTGAGCGACGGCAATCAGGCCGGGGTCTACGGCTTCTGGCGGCATGACGGCGGTTTTCGCGCCGACTCCGGCACCGACGAAGGCAAACTCAATCTGCTGGTCACGCACCAGGGTTCGGCCGGCATCTGGACCTGGCGCGCAGCCGGCACGGTGCTCAACCAGGAAACGGCCGGTTTTATCCGCGGCTTCGACAGTTACCGTGATCGGACCATCGCCCGCAGCAATGCCAACCCGGAAGCGTTTCGCAATGCCTGGAGCGCGCGCAGCTCGCTGCAGTACAGCGCCATGCCCTGCGATCGCTGCGCGACCTCCGGCTACGCGCTGCTGCGCGCCTCGGGCATGCAGTTCCTGCAGCACTTCCTGTTAGGCAAGCCGCTCGAGGAAAATGCCCACACGAGTCTCGCAGCCGGCGCGCAGTGGCGCCGGCCGCTGGGGGCTGACAGCGCATGGCAGTTCGGCTTCGATGCGGGCCGCATGGCGATGCGCCTGACCGAAACGCAGGCGGGTCCGACACTGGAAGGATCGGCGGTCGCCCGCGCGATTCGCCCGGCCGGCAAGCACTATGACTATCGCGTGACGGGCACCACATTGAGCGCCAACGGCGCGCTCGAGCGCCGGTTGACCCTGCGCCAGACCCTGGCCGCGCAATTGCGGCTCGAACACAACGCCTACCGGTACGACAACCGCATGAGCGATGGCAATCTGGCCGAGAGCGGCAGCGCCTGCGCGTCCGGCGGCTGCCTGTATAACCGGCCGGCCGACCGCAATGACCAGTTCACGGATTTGTCGGCGCGACTCGAATGGCGGCTGGCGCTGCACCCTGACACGCAGCTGTATGCGAGCCTGGCGCGCGGCTTTCGCCCGCCGGAAACCACGGAACTCTACCGGCTGCAGCGCGGCCAGAACGTGGCGGCGCTCGATTCCGAAAACCTCAATGGCGCCGAACTGGGCTGGCGGCTGCAGCGTGAGCGCTGGCGCGGCTCGCTCGCCATCTACTACCAGGAAAAGCGCAACGTACTGCTGCGCGATGCAAACGGCTTCAATATCGATGGCGGCCGCACCCGTCACCAGGGCATCGAGTATGAGCTGCGGGCCACCCTGGGACCGCAGTGGGACGCGCAGCTTGCCGGCAGCTGGGCCCGCCATCGTTATGCCTTCAGTCGCGCGATCGACGGCGGCGAGACCGTCGTCAGCGGCACCGACATTGATACCGCGCCGCACGTGCTTGCAAACCTGAGCCTCAGCTGGCGCGGGCCGCGCGACCTGTCGGCAGCGCTGCAGCTGCAACACGTCGGCGACTACAACGTCGATGCGAGCGGCACCCGCTTCTACCCCGGGCATACGGTCGCCAATTTGTTTCTCGGCTGGCGCCGACCTAACGGCCAGGCGATCCGCCTGCAGGTCGAGAACCTGCTGGATCGCAGCTATGCCGACCGCGCGGATTTCGCGCAGGGCGAATACCGCTATTTCCCCGCGGCCGGACGCCATTTCATGCTGGAATATTCCTGGAACAAACCCTGACACTGGCTGCGAGGAACCTGGATGCCGTATTTTCTGATTACGCTGGCGCTGCAGGTCGTGTTTGCAGTGCACTGCATACGCACCGGGCGCAATACGCTGTGGGTCTGGGTTATCGTGCTGCTGCCGCTGGCCGGGGTCATCGCCTACATCATCGTCGAGATCCTGCCGGAGCTCTTTGGCAGCCGCACCGCCAGGCGCGCGGCCCGCGACCTGCGCAGCAAGCTGGATCCGGAGCGCGAACTGCGCGCCGCCGAGCTGGCCGCACGCGGCTCCACCGACATCGCCAGCCGCCAGCGTTATGCGGATGAACTGCTGCGCCAGGACCGCCCCCAGGAAGCCGCCGCCATTTACCAGCAGCTGCTAACAGGCCTGTACGAGCATGATCCCAACCTGATGCTGCGCCTGGCGCGCGCGCAGTTTGACACGCATGACCATGCGGCCACGCGCAGCACGCTGGAAAAGCTCATCGCTCAAAACCCGGATTTCAAGTCGCCGGAGGGCCACCTGCTGTATGCGCGCACGCTGGAAGAGCTTCGGGATCTCAACGCTGCGCTGAGTGAATACGAGGCATTGGCGCCGTCCTACCCGGGCGCCGAGCCGACGGTGCGCTATGCCCGATTGCTGCGGTCCACGGGTCGCGGCGCGGAGGCGGCACAACTGCTGCGCGAGTTGCTGGAGCGCGCGGAGCGTGCGCCCAAACACTATCGCAAGGCGCAGCAGGAATGGCTCGACGCGGCACGGCGTGAAGCGCAATAATCACCGTCAATGAATGCGAACTGGCGCGAGGCTGCAGTCCCTGCCGCGGCAACGACTGAGCCCACGGACTGGGCTCTGCACGCACTTGAGCTGCATCCCGTTGCGCACACGGTGCTGGCCACCGACGGCAGCGTGCAATGGCTCAACCTCGCCTCGGCGCGCCTGCTGAATTGCAGCCCGAGCGATGCCATTGGCGCACATTGGGAACGAGTCAAGCCCTGTTATGCCGGCAAGCTGGACCTGAAAAACGGAACCGTCCCGCCGCGCCACACCTGGCTGCGCCGCGATGGCCGGGTCGGTCACTTCACATCCCAGCTGACACCGCTCGCCGATGGCAGATTCCTGCTGATTGAAGCCGATGTCAGCGACGTGGTCCGCAGCGGCGATGAAGACCGGGACCGGTTGCAGCGCCTCAACCAGCTGGTTACCGGCAGCCCCGACTGCATCCTGATCCTGGACGCCAGCGGTGGATTGCTGGCAAGTTCGGACGCGGCGACTGAATTGTTAGGCATCGGGCGCGGCACAAACCAGCCGCGCAATATCCTCGAGCTTATCCATGTCGACGATCTGCCGGTGATCCGCCAGCGACTGGCGAGCGGCGCGGTGGCCCACAGCCCGGGACGCTTCGAGCAGGCATTGTGCCGTTGCCGCAATGCCGAGGGCGCCTGGCAGTGGATATCGGCGGTGATGATCAACGCGCTGACCGTACCCAGCATCGAAGCAGTCATTGTCTATGTGCGCGATGCGACACACCAGGTCGAGCTCGAACGCGAGTTGCGGCGCCGCGAACGGCGGTTCGCGGCGCTGACCGAAAACAGCGACGACATGATCGTGGTGGTCGGCATGGACGGCCGGCTCAATTTTGAAAGTGCGTCGATCAGCCGGATTCTCGGCTACCGCGCCAAGCAGCTGACGACCCTGCGGCTGCTGCGACTCCTGCACAAGACCTCCCGCCACCAGGTACTGCGACTGGTTCGCGACCTGTTAGACGATCGCGGTGGCGAGCTGACGGTCGAGTGCCTGATCCGCTCCTACGACGGTCAGTATCGCTGGATCGAAGCGGTGTGCGTCAATCTGCTGGATGACCCGGATGTCGTCGGTATTCTTTGCAACGCCCGCGACATTACCGCGCGCAAGGGCGCGGAACTGGAACGCGATACGGCCGTGGTCTGCGGCGGCATCGCCTTGTGGGATTACGATGTCGGCTACCGCACCGCCCGCTGGATTGGCGCCGGCATGCCCAAGCTGTTCGGCACCGTCGACGGCTTTTTCACCGAGGAACACTATTTCGCGCATATCCATCCGGCTGATCGCGAAACCGTCCGGATGAGCTACGACGTGGTCGAGCGCGGCCTGGCGAATGACGTGCAGGTGCAGTTCCGTACGCGGGACAGGGACGGCGGCTGGCGCTGGATAATCGAGCGCGGGCAGAGCGCGGGCTTCAACCCTATCACCGGCGCGCGCCTGGTCGCGGGCGTCAGCATCGACATCACCGAGCAGCGTGCGACCGAGGATCAGCTGGCGGCCGCGCGCGACCAGTTCAGGTTTGCGATGGAATCGTCGCAGACAGGTTTCTACGACTGGGACGTGGTCAATGACACCGCGTCCGGCATGGACGATTGGTGCACGCGCCATCGCCTGCCGTTCGAAGGAACGCCGGGCCATGATGCACGCTGGGAATCCTACATCCACGCTGACGATCGGCCCGACGTGCAGCGCAGGTTCGCCGCGCACCTGCGCGGCGAATCCGAATATGCGGACATGGAATACCGGTTGCGCTGCGGCGATGGCCGCCTGATCTGGATCATGGACCGGGCGCGGGTCGTGGAACGCGGCCTGGACGGCGAGCCGCTGCGGGTCATCGGTCTGCTGGTCAATATCGAGGAACGCAAGCGTATCGAGCAGGCGTTGTTAGCCAGCGAGGCGCGGCTTTCCATGGCCATCTGGGGTGGCAGCTTCGGGTTATGGGAAATGGACGTCGCGGCTCAGCGCACGCGCTGGTTGAGCGACTGGTGCGAGCGCGAAGACCTGGATCCCTGCGAGACTGACCACGTCAATGCCTGGGATTCGCATATTCATCCGGACGACCTGCCGGATGCGGCCGCCGCCTTTACGCGCATGGTGCAAGGCGCAACCGACTCGTTTGAAAGCGAATATCGCGTACGAACGCGCGCCGGCAAGTGGACCTGGGTGCTGGAGCGCAGCCGCGCCATCGCGCGTGACAACTCGGGCCAGCCCAGCAAAGTTTCCGGAATTTGCATCAACATCAACAAACGCAAGGCATTTGAAGAGGATCTGCGCAAGAGCGAGGCGCGCTACCGCAGCGTTGCCAGCCTCACGCCAGGATTCGTCGCTGAAGCCGCGCTGTTCGACGACCAGCTGCCGCGACTGACCTGGGCCAGCGAAGGATTCACGGAGGTTTTCGGGCGTCCATTTGCCGAGTTTGCCGACACGACAAATTTGCGGGCGCTGTTTGCCGATCTGGCCGACTGGCGCACCGCGACGGAACGATTCCGATTGGTCGCGAGCGGAACGCAAGTCGACTTTGAGATCAAGGTGCGTCGGCACGACGGGCAGATCCGGTGGATATATCTTATCGCCCGGCCCCTGGCGGACAGCAACGGCCGCTACACCACGGCGATTGCGGTCGCTCATGACATCACCAAACGTAAAGCGGCTGAAACAGCGCTGCGCGAAGCGCAGGCGTCGATGCAGATCGTCGCCGCGAATTCACCCGATTGGCTGTTCCTGCTCGACCAGGACGGCCTTGTGCGCTACGCCAACCGTCCATTGGGACGCGTGACAGTCGAACAAATGATCGGCCGTCCCGTGGCCGCCCTTGCCGAAGCTAACAACCAATCGCGCAGAGAGATAGCAGAAGCACTTGCCAGCACGCTGGCAGGACAGGAAATATCGCTGCAACAGACCGTCTTTGCTCCGTCGACGGGAATGCGCCATGTCCTGTTGCACCGCACGCGGCCGGTCATTGAAGACGGCGTTACTGTCGGGGCGCTGGTAATCACCTCCGACATCACTGAACAACAGCAACGTGAACAGTTGTTGCGACTGCAGGGTCTGGTGCTCGAGACCATTCGCGAAGGCGTGGTGCTGCTCGATGCGCAGAATCTGGTGACACTCTCGAACCCGGCGTTCGATCGGATGTGCGGCGCGACCGTCGGTCAGTTGACCGGCATGCGGATTGAATCGCTGCTACTGGTGCCAGCCGCCAGGCTGCGCGCAACGGCAAACGTCCTGGAAAGTTGCGTGCGTCGCCTGGATGGCAGCCGGTTTTCGGCGGCCGCCGTGGTCACGCCGATGCAGGTCAATGGCGAACCGCACTTGTTGCTGGTCATCAGCGACGTGACCGAGAGAATTCTTCTCGAGCGTGAAATCCTGGAAGTGTCGAGTCTTGAACAACAACGCATCGGCAACGACCTGCACGATGGCCTCGGCCAGGAACTGACGGGTGTTGCCCTGATGCTGCGCGCGCTGGCCGGCCGGATCCGGAAAGAGTATCCGCAGGGCAATATCGACATGGCTGAGACGATTGCACTGGTCAATCACAGCATTGAATCCACGCGCGCACTGGCCCGCGGCCTGTCGCCCGTCAGCATTGAGGGTGGCGGCCTGGTGCCGGCTTTGCAAACGCTGATCGCGCGGGCGCGCAGCGCTTACGGCGTCGATATCCAGATGCGCCGGTTGATACGCCGGCCGTTGAAGATCGGGCCCGACGCCGCCACGCATCTGTACCGCATTGTGCAGGAAGCCCTGACCAACGCCGTGCGCCACGGGCGCGCATCGCGCCTTACGCTGACAGTCATCTCTACGGCCAGCCACATCGACGTTACGATCCGCGACAACGGCCGCGGCATGGCGCCAACCAGCTCGCGGAGTGCCGGAATCGGTCTCAAGACCATGAGCTATCGCGCGGAGATGTTAGGCGGCGAGTTGTCGATCCTGCCCAACCCGGG
Organism: Steroidobacteraceae bacterium; assembly: GCA_036786925.1. Lineage (GTDB taxonomy): Bacteria > Pseudomonadota > Gammaproteobacteria > Steroidobacterales > Steroidobacteraceae > UBA964. The sequence continues at coordinate 326 of DAIQQI010000138.1, read as the reverse complement.
CGGCGGAACCCTTGTCAAGTGCCGCTGCCCGCAGATCCCCGGTGAGGCCGGCGATGCGGCCAGCGGCGGGAAAAACCGCCTTACGAACCTTGGAAACCATGTCATTTCAGTATATGAGAGAGAACGCAGCTACAATCTAAGAAGCCGATGACCACGGGCGATTCGCGACACGAACTGGCGCTCGAACTGTTCCAGCAGGCCTACGTCCTGCAAATGCAGGGCGACCTGGAAACCGCAGCCGATCTTTATAAGCGGTCCATCGATCTCTATCCCACCGCCGAAGCTTACACGTTTCTCGGTTGGACTTACAGCCAGCAGGGCAAGCC
>DAIQQI010000137.1:0-8342 GCA_036786925.1 Steroidobacteraceae bacterium | reverse complement strand
CGCAGCACGTAGATCACTAGCAGGTCCAACCGGGCGAGCACATTGGCGCCGATCCGCACCCGGTCACCTAACACAACACGCCCGAGCAGCACCACGTTGACGTCCAGCTCGACATCGCGGCCGGCGGTTACTTCACCGCGCACATCGACGCGCGCGGGATCGTGCATCGTGACACCCGCCAGCATCAGCTCACGAGTCTGCTGCACGCGGTACAGCGCTTCGAGCTCCGCGAGCTGCACCTTGTCGTTGACACCCAGCACCTCGCCCATCGTGGGCGCAAGCACGGGCGCGACCTTGATCTTGTCCCTGGCGGCCATCGCGACGACGTCGGTCAGGTAGTACTCGCCCTGGGCGTTGTTGCTGCGCAGCTTGCCGAGCCAGCGGCGCAACAGGCCGGCGCGCACCGCGAGCACGCCGGTGTTGCCTTCGCGGATCTTCAACTGCGTTTTGTTAGCATCCTTCTGCTCGACGATGCCCCGCACCTGGCCGCGCCGGTCACGGATGATGCGTCCATAACCGGTCGGATCGTCCAGCATGACGGTGAGCAGGCTCATGGTGTGCGGGCCGGCGAGTGCAATCAGTTTCTGCAGCGTTTGCAGATTGATCAGCGGCACGTCGCCATACAGCACCAGCACCAGGTGATCGTCCGGCACCTGCGGCATGGCCTGCATCACCGCATGACCGGTGCCTTTCTGCTCCGCCTGCAGGGCCCAGTGCAGCGCATCGTTGGCAAATGCGGCCCGCACCTGCTCGCCGCCGTGGCCATAGACGACGTGAATGGTGTCGGCGTTCAGGCAGCGCGCGGTTTCGACGACATGCCGCAGCAATGGTTTACCCGCGAGCGGCTGCAGCACCTTCGGCTGGTCGGACTTCATGCGTTTGCCCTGGCCGGCGGCCAGGATAAGCACGCTCATCTTGTTCAGATTGGTCTTCATCAGCCAGCGTTACTTGCGGTAGATGTAGATGAACTTGTCGGTAAGTGTGTCGCGCATGTCGGGGGCGAAAAAAGCTTTCTGGCGGTCATCCAGGGGGTTGCGCAGGATATCGCTGGTGGCCGCCAGCCTGAAGCCTGCGGCTTCGAACAACTGGCGCGCAAACGCTTCATCGATCCGGTGCTGGCCGCGCGGGTCCTTCGCGAATGTGTCGCGGGTACCGGCCGGCGCGGCGTGGTCAATGACCGCGACCCAGGCGCCTTTCTTCAACGCCTTGTGCAGATCGCCGAGAAAACCGGGCACATCCTGGGTGATCCATTGCAGGTCATGGAACACGAGGTTGATCATGGCGCCGTCGAGGGAATTCGGCGCCAGCTCCAGCGCGTTAGGTTCCTTGTCCAGGCGCACGACGTTAGGCAAGCGGTTGTTAGCCAGGCGCTCGGTGATCGCCTTGTCGCCAAAGCGCTTGAGCACGCTGGGAGGATTCTGCGCGTACACCCGGCCCTTCGGGCCGACGACGCGTGACAGCAACTCGGCATACCAGCCGCCGGAGGAGAAGATGTCGATGACCTTCTGGCCCGGCGCGACACCTGCCAGCGTCATCACCTCGATCGGTTTGCGCTTGCCGTCTTCGTCGCGATCCTTGGCCGGACGATCGGGGCTGGCAACGGCCGCCTGGATGGCCTGCGCCTGCCTGGTGGGTTTGGGGCTGCCGCCGGACGCGCACGCGATCAGCGCAACCGCAGCAACCATGGCAAAAAGATTACGCAAAGTCTTCATGCTGACGTTGTCCCGTGTTAGCTAGGCGGTGATCTCGGTAACGAGGTGAAACTCGCTCTTGAGCGAATTGGACACCAGGCAGACCTGCTTGGACTTTTCCAGCAACTGTTGCGCGCGCGCCTGGTCGGCGCCGGGCGGCAGCCTGAGACGCGCCTTGATTTCGAATTGCGTAAACAAGTTGGTGCGTTCGACGCGATCCAGCTTGCCATGGACGCTGCATTCGAGTGCGGTCCATGCGAACTTGGAGGCGGTGGCGACCGCCTTGAAACTCAGCACGTAGCAATCGGCAATTGCAGCGACCAGCAGGGTTTCCGGCGACCAGCGATCGCCCGGGCCGTCGAATTCAACCGGCGGCGCCGATTCCAGGGCCGTCAGGCCCGGTGAACTGAGGGTAACCGTGCCTTCGGGCCTGGCGTCGGCGCTGACCTGGTAGTGGTGGGGAAGCGGATGCATAGGCGCTACGATAACATGCACAACCATGAATAAATTTACGGCCCTGCTGGGTGCATCGAGCATCGTCCTGCTGGCGAACATCCTGCCGGGCGCCATGGTCGCAGCCGTGGAAACTGCGGCCACCGACGGGGCCGCGGAGCGCATCCGGGCGCATGTGCATTTCCTGGCGGATGACCTGCTGGAAGGTCGCGTGGCGGGCAGCCGCGGTTACGATATCGCGGCCAACTATGTCGCCGCGCAATTTGCCACCGCCGGACTGGAACCCGGCGCGGGCGATGGTGGCTGGCTGCAACCCGTGCAGCTGGTCGAGGGCAGCGCCGTGATTCCGGCGGCGCAAATTTCCCTGACCCGCGACGGTGTTAGCACCGAGCTCACCGTGATGGACGATTTCCTGCCGGCTCCCGATACCAATGCCACCGAGTCCACCGTGACAGCAGCCATGGTATTCGTCGGCTTTGGGGTGCACGCCCCTGCGCTGCAGCACGACGATCTGGCGGGGCTCGATCTGCGCGGCAAGATTGTCGTGATGCTGAGCGGCGCGCCGCAGCGTTTCACGTCGTCCGAACGCGCGCACTACTCCTCGACCCTGACCAAGTACCCGGAATTCATCAGGCGTGGCGCCGTGGGCGTTCTCGGCTTTCTGACGCCGGCTGACAATGAGCGCAATCCCTGGGCCAAGACAGTCCAGGCTTCCTGGCGCCCGCGCATGCGCTGGCTGGATGCCGAGGGCGTGGCCGCGGATTCGTTTCCGCAGTTAAGGGTTACGATGTCGCTCAGTCCGGCCGGCGCCGCCAGGATATTCGAAGGCGCGTCACAAACGCTGAGCGAAGTCTTTGCCGCTGCCAGCGCCAGCAAGGCCCAGGGGTTCGACCTGCCGGCGACCGCGAGCCTCAGGCGGCAGACTTTGTTAGGCAAGCGCTCCAGCGCCAACGTGCTGGGCCTGGTTCGCGGCAGCGACAAGCGCCTCGCCAGCGAGATCGTCGTGGTCACCGCGCACCTCGACCACCTCGGCAGAGGTGCGCCGATCAAGGGCGACGCCATCTACAACGGCGCCATGGACAATGCCAGCGGTGTCGCGGTCATGATTGAAGTGGCGCGCTCACTGGCGGCCGCACGCACGCGGCCGCGGCGCTCGGTGCTGTTCGCCGCGGTCACCGGCGAGGAATCCGGTTTGTTAGGTTCGGACTACCTTGCGAGGCACCCGCCGCTGCCCGGCGGCAGGTTTGTCGCCAACATCAACATCGACATGCCGGTGATGCTGACAGACATCGCGGACCTGGTGGCTTTCGGCGCCGAGCACACGGATCTCGGCCCGATGGCGGCCCGCGCCGCCAAAGCCGAGGCGTTAACGTTGACACCCGATCCAACGCCCGAAGAGACGTTCTTTGTCCGCAGTGATCAGTACTCGTTTATCCGGCAGGGAATTCCGGCGATCTATATCGACAATGGCGTGGGTTCGCTGCCGCGCGTCCCGGCCGTGGACAACAAGGCCCTGGTTGAAGCGTTCCTGCGCGACAAGTACCACCAGCCGAGCGATGAAATCGGCGTGCCGATTCACTACCCATCGCTCGCCAGGCTGGCGCGCGTAAATGCCAGGATCGTCAGCGAAGCGGCCAGCCGCAGCCAGCGTCCGCGCTGGAATGCCGACAGCTTTTTCCGTACTGCGTTTCCGCAGCCGGATCCTGCGCGAGGTTCCCCTTGAATGACGCTGCCCTGGAGCAGTTGTTAGCCAGGGAGCGGGCCGATTTTGTCGCGACACACCCGCAGTCGGGTTTGCTGGCGGCGCGCGCGAACGCGCACTTCGTAGATGGCGTCCCAATGCACTGGATGGCGGATTGGGGCACTCCGCATCCGTTGTTCGTGCGCCGCGCCAGCGGCGCGGAACTCGTCGATGCCGACCAGCATCGCTATGCGGATTTCTGCCTCGGCGATACCGGCGCGATGTTCGGTCATTCGCCGCCGGCGATCGTAGCGGCGATCCAGCGCCAGTCGGGGTGCGGCCTGACCAGCATGCTGCCCGCCGAGGATCTGGCCGAAGTGGGCGAACGCCTGGCGGCACTGTTCGGCCTGGCGTTCTGGCAGATCGCGCTGTCCGCGACCGATGCCAATCGCGCGATGCTGCGCTGGGCGCGCGCCGTAACCGGCAGGCCGCGCGTGCTGTTGTTCGATGGCTGTTATCACGGCACCGTTGATGAAACCCTGGTGCGCCGCGGAGCTAACAACGAAACCGTCGCACGCGCCGGGCTGATCGGCGCGCCGTTTGACCTCGCGGCCGGTGCGCGTGTGGTGCCGTTCAACGACCTGCAGGCGCTGGGGTCGGCACTGGCGCACGGCGACGTCGCGGCGCTGCTGTGCGAACCGGTGATGACCAATATCGGGATGGTGCTGCCGCAGGCTGGTTTCCTGCAGGCGGCATTTGCGCTGGCGCGCGAGCATGGCGCGCTGGTGATCCTCGACGAAACCCATACCCTGTCAAGCGGCCTCGGCGGCTATGGTCGCGTGCACAATCTGGATGTTGACGCGCTGGTGTGCGGCAAGGCGATTGCCGGTGGCGTGCCCTGCGCTGTGTATGGATTCAGCGCCGCGTTGCACGCGCGCATCGAAAAGTTCAAGGCGACGCGCAGTGCCGGACACTCGGGCATGGGCACCACGCTCGCCGCCAATCCGCTGGCGACCTCCGCGCTGCTGGCCGCGATGCGTGAGTTGCTCACCGCGGATAACTACCGGATTATGGAAACGCGCGCACTGCTGCTTGCTAACGCGCTGCAGGCCTTGTTTGCGCGGCGCCAGCTCGACTGGCATGTATCGCGGGTCGGTGCGCGGACCGAATTTGGCTTTGGCCCCGCACCAGGCAATGCCACGGAATCTGAGGGCCGGATGCGGCCGCTGCTCGAGCGCGTCATCCATCTCAGCATGCTCAATCGGGGCTATCTCGTGACGCCGTTTCATAACATGCTGCTGACATCGCCCGCCACCAGGGTCGAGGACATTCACGGATTTGTCAGCACGCTGGACTCGGTGCTGGAAGAGATTCGCCCATGACAGGAATAGCAACGCCGGCCGAACTGCAGGAGTTTCTGCAGCGCTACCCGGATATCGATGCGGTGCAGATTTTCCTGACCGATCCGGGCGGCGTCACACGCGGCAAGATGGTGCGCCGGCATGAGCTGGCGCGTATTTTCGACAGTGGCCGCAATGTCGCGGGCTCGATTCTCGGGCTCGACGTCACGGGCACGGACGTGGATGCGACCGGGCTGGTCTGGGACACCGGCGATGCCGACATGGTGTGCAGGCCTGTCGCCGGCACGCTGACGCCACTCAACTGGCTGCCGGCGCCGACCGCGCAACTGATGCTGACCATGTTCACGAACGGCGGCGAGCCCGCGAGCGCCGATCCGCGCCATGCACTGGCGCGCGCGGTCGCGCGGCTGGAAGACCTCGGTTACACGCCCGTGTTAGCTTGCGAGATCGAGTTCTACCTGCTGCATCCGGAGACTCTGCAACCTGCCGGCGGCGGACGCGCCAGCGAGCGCCACAAGATCGAAGCCTACAGCCTCACGCGGCTCGATGATCTTGCGCCACTGTTTGCCGATGTGTACCGGGCGGCCGCGGAACAGGGCCTGCCCGCGGAAACCCTGATGTCGGAATATGCGCCCGGGCAATTCGAGATCACGCTGACCCATCGCGCCGACGCGCTGCGCGCCGTCGATGAAGCCATCCTGTTCAAGCGGCTGCTGCGCGGCGTAGCGGCGAAGCACGGTTATCTCGCGAGCTTCATGGCCAAGCCGTTTGCGGAGCGCGCCGGCAGCGGCCTGCACCTGCATCTGAGCCTCGCGAGCCGCGCCGCCGGCACGCCCGGAGACAATCTCTGCGCGTCTGCCGATCCGGCCGGCAGCAAGCTGCTGCGCCACATGATCGGCGGCCTCAAGGCGACGATGGCGGAGAGTTTCGCGGTCTTTGCGCCCAATGCGAATTCCTACCGGCGTTTCCAGGCCGCGAGCTACGCGCCGGTCGCGCCCATCTGGGGCATCAACAACCGCTCGGTCAGCCTGCGCGTGCCATCGGGCCCGCCGCAGAGCCGCCACGTCGAACATCGCGTTGCAGGCGCCGACGCCAACCTGTACCTGGCCGCTGCTACTGTGTTAGCTGCCGCCGAGAAAGGTTGCCGCGAACAGCTTGATCCGGGTCCGCCGGTCGAGGGCAATGGTTATGCGCTCAAGCTGGCCCGCGAGTTCCCGGCAACCTGGCATGAAGCCCTGGATCGCGCCGCCCGTTCGGACTTCCTGGCACAGGCCCTGGGTCGCGAGACACGCGATATCTTTCTCGCGATCAAGCAGCAGGAGTGCGCACGCTTTGCAGCGCAGGTCACCGAGCTGGACTACGCCTGGTACCTGCGCAGCATCTGAGGCCCGCTGGCAACCGTCAGCCGGCAGGCAGTGTCTCGCCTAACATTTTGCCGGAGGTCGGCACGCCCGCAAGGACACCAGCGGGCACGGCGCCAACGCCGGATGACAAGACCGTGCGTCTGAAAAAAGGTCTGGTCCCATTCATGTCGGCTGCCCCCATGCGTTACTCTAACCGCAAGCACAAATGCCGGGTGATGCCGGGACAACGGAAACCATAGTTTGAGTACCACGACCATAGTCTGGTTGCGACGCGATCTGCGCCTCGCGGACCATCAGGCATTGACGGACGCTGCGCAGCATGGCGCTGTCATACCCGTTTACATCCATGCGCCGCACGAAGACGGCGCGTGGACGCCAGGCGCGGCATCCAACTGGTGGCTGCACCAGTCGCTGCGGGAACTATCAGACGCACTGGTCGCGAAAGGCTCGAGATTGGTGCTGCGCCGCGGCGACAGCCTCGAGGAACTGCAGCGCCTGTTAGCTGAGAGCGGCGCACGGCGCGTCGTGTGGCAGCGCCAGTACGAACCCGCGGTGACCGCGCGCGACGCCGGGATCAAGTCGGCATTACGCGCCGAGGGCATTGGCGCCGAAAGTTTCCCCGGTGCACTGCTGTTTGAGCCCTGGGAAGCGCTCAACAAGTCTGGCGCGCCTTATCAGGTCTTTACACCATTCTGGCGCGCCGCACTAACAAGACTACGATCCGTGGATACCCTGCCGGTGCCGAAGACCATCTCGGCGCCGGTCCGATGGCCGGGCAGTCTTTCGCTCGACGATCTGCAATTGATGCCGCGAAAGCTCTGGTATTCAGGCCTGCAACAGGCCTGGCAACCTGGAGAAGCCGGCGCCGCCAGGAATCTGCGGCAATTTGCCGACGGTCCGATCAGGGACTACGCAACGGGACGCGACGTCCCGGCGCGGCGCGCCACATCGCTGCTGTCGCCCGCGCTGCATTTCGGTGAATTGAGTCCGCGGCAAGTGCTGCGGTCTGTCAGCTCCCAGGCTGGCTGGCGGGAGCACCGCTTCGTCGCCCAGATCGGCTGGCGGGAGTTCGCACACTCATTGCTGTTTCATTTTCCGAATACCACCGACGCCCCGTTGCGGCCCGAATTTTCGCAGTTTCAGTGGCGCGATGCGCGTGCCGCCGGGGCCCAGTTGCGCGCTTGGCAGCAGGGCCGCACCGGAATTCCCATCATCGATGCCGGCATGCGCGAGCTGTGGGCCACGGGTTACATGCACAACCGCGTACGCATGCTGGTGGCGTCTTTCCTCGTGAAGAATCTGCGCATCCACTGGCTCGAAGGCGCGCGCTGGTTCTGGGATACGCTGGTCGATGCCGACCTGGCTAACAACACGCTTGGCTGGCAGTGGTCGGCGGGTTGCGGCGCCGATGCGGCGCCCTATTTCCGGGTTTTCAACCCGCAGGTGCAGGCACAGCGTTTTGATCCGCAACGCGAATACATCAGACGCTGGGTTCCCGAGGTGGAGACTCCCGCTTATCCGCCGCCGATCGTCGACCTTGATGAGACCCGCAAGCAGGCACTGGCCGAATGGCGGGCGATGCGCGCTAGAATGGCGGCACCATGACCGAGCCGGATTTCGAAAGCACCATCGTGATGCTGGAAACGCCCAAACCACCGCGGCGACGCTGGGGACTGCGGTTTCTGAGCCTGCTGGTGATGCTTTTGATCGGTGTCGCAGCCTGGGCCTGGGTCACCCTGACCTGGGATTACTCGGATGGCGACCGTGCGGGCGTGCTGCAGAAATTTTCCCG
>DAIQQI010000418.1:0-2510 GCA_036786925.1 Steroidobacteraceae bacterium | reverse complement strand
GGATGACGGCCATGGATGAGGCGACCCGCCGGGATTACCTGCAGTCACTCGGGATCGACGTGTGGCTGCCGCGCGCCGGCCGCATGCCAGCAAGCCTGGCGGTGCCGGTGCCCATGACGGTGCCGAAGACGGCGCCGGCGGGGCCGGTTCCGGCGTCCGATTGGCCAGCGCTGCAGTCCGAGGTCGCGGCCTGTACCCGGTGCGCGTTGCATCGCAGCCGGACGAACACGGTGTTTGGCGTCGGCGCGACCCGCGCACGCTGGATGGTCATCGGCGAAGCGCCGGGCGCCGACGAAGATGCGCAGGGCGAGCCGTTCGTCGGCCGCGCCGGGCAGCTGCTGACCGCGATGCTCAAGGCCTGCGGCCTCGAGCGCCCGGATGTTTTCATCGCGAACATCCTGAAATGCCGGCCACCTAACAACCGTGATCCGCTGCCCGAAGAGGTGCGCGAATGCCTGCCGTACCTGACGCGGCAGATCGCGCGGGTCCGGCCGCAGCTGATCCTCGCGGTCGGGCGCATCGCCGCGCAGAATTTGCTGGCGACTGACGCGCCACTGGGCCGGCTGCGCGGCCAGGTGCATCGCTACGGTGAGCTGGACACGCCGCTGGTGGTCACCTATCACCCGGCGTACCTGCTGCGCAGCCCGGGTGAGAAGCGCAAAGCCTGGGATGATCTCAAGTTCGCGATGAGCGTCTGCGCGCCGAAGCCGGTGAGCTGAGCATGGCCACCGCACCTGATCTGATGCGCACTGCGCCCGAAGTCGAGACCCGGGAGATGCTCGAGATGGACGTGCCGATGGTGCATGCCAACGAGCTTGCCGGGTACGAGTTCCCGTGGAGTGAAGGCATATTCCGCGACTGCCTGCGCGTCGGCTATATCTGCCGGGTGCTGGAGCTGGGCGGGCAGGTCATCGGGCACGGCATCGTCAGCGCGGGCGCGGGCGAAGCGCACCTGCTGAACATCTGCATTCATCCGGATTTTCGCTGCCGCGGCCTGGGCCGCCTGCTGTTGCTGCATTTGCTGGATGAGGCCCGCAGCAACGGCGCGCACGCGATGTTCCTGGAAGTGCGGCCGAGCAACCCGGGCGCGATACGCCTCTATCAGGCGCTCGGCTTCGAGCAGATCGGCATGCGCCGTGCATACTACCAGGCAGCCGGTGGCCGCGAAGATGCCTGCGTCCTGCGTCTGCATCTTACCTAACAACCTGGAATCCACATGTCGACACTCGAGCAGGAAATCGCTCGCCGCCGCACCTTTGCCATCATTTCGCACCCGGACGCCGGCAAGACCACGCTGACGGAGAAGCTGCTGTTGTTCGGCGGCGCGATCCAGATGGCCGGCACGGTCAAGGGGCGCAAGGCGACGCGGCATGCGACCTCGGACTGGATGCGGCTCGAGCAGCAGCGCGGAATTTCCATCACTTCATCGGTGATGCAGTTCCCGTATCGCGACTGCATCGTGAACCTGCTGGATACGCCGGGCCACGAAGACTTTTCCGAGGATACCTATCGAACGCTGACCGCGGTGGATTCGGCCCTGATGGTGATCGACTGTGCCAAGGGTGTCGAGGAACGGACCATCAAGCTGATGGAGGTCTGCCGGCTGCGTGATACGCCCATCATGACGTTCATCAACAAGCTCGATCGCGAAGGGCGTCCGCCGATCGAGTTGTTAGATGAAATCGAATCGGTGCTGAAGATCGCGACCGCGCCGATCACCTGGCCGATCGGCATGGGCCGCGACCTGATCGGCGTCTACCACCTGGGCGAGGATCGGATCTTCCTGTACCAGGCGGGCGAGAAGGGCCGCGCCGGTGAAACGCAGGTCATCGACGGCCTGGCCAGCGCCGAGGCTCAGGAGCTGCTGGGCGACCGCGCCAGGGCTTTCGGCGATGAAATCGAGCTGGTGCGCGGCGCGACGCAGGCGTTCGACCCGGTGGCCTACCGCGCCGGACGCCAGACGCCGGTTTTCTTCGGTTCCGCGCTGTCCAATTTCGGCGTGCAGGAACTGCTCAACTACTTCGTCGCCCATTCGCCGCCGCCGCTGCCGCGCGCGACCACCGGGCGCACCGTCCAGGCTAACGAGCCGAAGCTCAGCGGTTTCGTGTTCAAGATCCAGGCCAACATGGACCCGGGGCACCGCGACCGGATTGCGTTCCTGCGGATCTGCTCCGGCCGGTATGCGCGCGGCATGCGCATGACCCATGTCCGGCTGGCGAAGGAAATGCGCATCGGCGATGCGCTGACGTTCATGGCCGCGGACCGCGAGCAGGCGGAGGAGGCCTACGCGGGCGACATCATCGGCCTGCACAACCACGGCACCATCAACATCGGCGACTCGTTTACCGAGGGCGAGGTGCTGCATTTCACGGGCATTCCGAATTTCGCGCCGGAAATGTTCCGCCGCGCCGTGCTCAAGGATCCGCTGCGCATGAAGGCGCTGCAGAAGGGCCTGATGCAGTTGTGCGAAGAGGGCGCGACGCAGTTGTTTCGTCCGCTGCGCAACAACG
>DAIQQI010000136.1:0-8361 GCA_036786925.1 Steroidobacteraceae bacterium | reverse complement strand
AGCGGCGCCGCGGTCACGGCGCCGCCAAGTTGCGCGAAGGCAATCTGCTGCAACGACTTGACCTCGGCGCCCGACAGGCCGAGCTCGTAGGCCGAGCATTCATTGTCGCCGAGCGAGCGGGGATCTCGGCCGGTCACCGTGCCGAAGATGACCAGGGCTTCGAGATAGTAGCCGTGCGTGCTGGCGTGGTAGTGGTCGTACGCCCAGAGATCGATCTTGCCGGCCTCGATACCATCGTAGGGATTGGGATCGGCGGCGCCGGTTTGCATCGCCCGATTGAACGCTTCGCCGACCGGGATCACCGCCTTCGCGTTAGCCGCGGCGGCCGCCTGGTCGTACGCGGCGCGCACGTCGCGGCCCATCTGCTCGATCGGCTTGCCGGCCCAGGCCCCTTTGTCAGGATAGTTCTGATCGGCGCGTGACCAGGTCGCCATCAGGTACAGCTCGACGTCGGGATTGCGCGTCCTTAGGAAATCCGCCATCTGCCGTGCGGTGGCAATCAACTTGGCCGGATCGCGCGGCTTCTGTGCATCGAGCGTGCTGTAGCCGTGCATGACGACCTTGTCCCAGCCGCGATGGCCAATCACACCCAACTTCTCGGCGAGGTGAAAGTCGAGTCCACTGCCACCGCGCGTCTCGAGCGACACGTCGTAGTCGAGGCTGGCCTGCTGGGTAAAGGACTTGAACAGCGCGGGTACGCCGCCAATGCCCTCGTTGTTGAGATCAGTGACCGTGTCGGCCCGGTAAAAACGTACGGCCGATCCGTAGCCGAACAGAAAGCTATTGCCAATGAACAGCACGCTCGTACCGGCCGCGGTTGCCGTGCCGCTGAGCGCGAGAATCGCGCTTGTTAGCAGAATGAGAGTGAGCCGCATGAGTAGTTTCTCCCGGCATCGGCTCCTGGCGAAAACCCCCGGAGGACGGCCTCCGGGGGTCTTTTTCAGGCGTACTTCAGAACTTGTACGTCACCTTGGCGCTGACGAAACGGCCACGCGGATTGTGCTGGCTGGAAACATAGCCATACAGATCCACGTCACCATCGCCGATCGCGAACGGCGGCGCTTCATCGAGCGCATTGTCGATGTTCAGGGACACAACCGTGTTCGTGAAGCCGCTGTAACGCGCCTGCAGGTTCAGCGTCGTGAAGGCGCCCACCATCCGCGACTTGTTCCGGTCGTAGTCCAGCGTGCCGTCAAAGTCGATGTCGGGCGTGTCTTCGAAGGACCCAACCTGGCTCAGGCTCGCGCGCAGGCCCCAATCATTGCGATCCCAGTCGCCGGTCAGCGTGAAGCGGCTCTCCGGATACCGGTACTCGCCTGCGAGGCTGCGCGTGACAAAACCCGTACCAGTGGCATTGAGTTCCACACGGTCGAAGTCCATCAGGTAGGAGTAATCAAGACCGACACGCAGCTTGCCGCCGGCCAGTTCGCCGTTCCAGGTCAGCGCCAGATCGAGACCTGTAGCCGCCTGCTCGCTGATGTTGATGAAGCTGGTGTTGACCGACTGCAACGGACCTAACACATCGCCGGGCAGCGCGGCGCCGCGGCGGCAGACCGTGCTGTTCTGGACGTTACAGAACTGCGAATAGAGGAAACCGAAAGGTACGCGATCGATTTTCTTCTTCTGCTTCAGGTCCCAGTAATCCAGCGTCGCGTTGAAGCTGTCGGCAAATTTCCATGCCACGCCGAAATTCAGGCTGTCAGATTCTTCGGCCTGAAGATTCGGGTTACCCGAAAACACGATCGTGTAATCGGTTGGCGCGCAGTAGGTGACATTGTCCGCGCAGCCAAACGTGTCCGCAAAGAACAGCGAGTCCTGGGAAGGTCCCAGGCCAATTTGCGCCAGCGATGGCGCGCGGAAGCCCGTGCCCCAGGATGCGCGAAATGCCAGCGCATCCGTCGGCGTCCAGCGCAACGCGACTTTCGGATTCGTCGTATTGCCAAAATCGCTGTAGTCATCGAAGCGTCCAGCCACTTCGAGTTCGAGTTGGTCCAGCAGCGGCACCGCGAATTCGACGAACGCCGACCAGTTGTGGCGCGATGCGGCGGCCGACACAGCCTCGGTGCCGAAGATCAGCCCACGCTGGAATTGATCATCCGGGACGTCGGTGACATCTTCCTTGCGATACTCGAGGCCCGCGGCCATGCGTACCGCCCGCCCCGAGATCTCGAACAGCTTGCCGGTGATCTGCGAGTCAAACGTCGTCAGGCTCGACGACCCCTGTCGCGCCAGGCTGGTGGTGATCGCGGCAATCGCCGCGGGCGAATTGATCACGCCGCGAAACGGGTTGTAACGCCCCGCGTTGATTTCCCTCTGCAGAAAATCCGTCCGGACCCAGCCGTTGGTACGGCTGCCGGTCTGGTCGGATTCGCTCTGCGCACGCTGGCCGGCGATTTCCCAGTCCCAGCCGCCGATGGACCCGCGCAGACCGAGCACGGCGCGCAGGTTGTTGGTTTCGATGTTCCACTTGCGCGGACCGGCGTCAACAGTACGGAAACGTCCGATGCCGATACTGGTGGCGCCGACAAATGGGTTGTTAGGATGCGTGACCGGCACCGTGAGACCCGCGGACTCATCCAGCGGTGTCGGCGCGCCCTGTGCGATCGAGGTGTTGTGCTGGGCGGCGATCTCGGTAAAGACTTCGAGGTTGTCGCTCAGCTTTTTGTGACCCAGCAGCAGCGCGCCGGTGCGCCTGGCTTCCGGGGCCAACAGATTGAACGGGCCGTAGTCGAACAGACAGGTCTGGCCGGCAATACGGTCCGCCGGGCAACCCGGATCGATGCGCGTCACGCCATTGACAATGAATCGGCCCGGAAAGCCGCGTGAGGAGCGGAAATCTTCGCCGCCCTGCGCGGTCTGGTTGGCGCTGCCGAGCGTGCCGCGTTCCTTGTTTTCAAGCGTCGAGTTTGAGAAGTGATCGAGGATCAGTGTGACGTTGGAATCTTCCGTGCCTGTTCCCCAGATCACGGACGCGGACTTTTCGTCATAACCTTTTTCGGTCGTGACGCCGAAGACACCGGATGCCTCGAAGCCATCAAAGTTCTTGCGCAACACGATGTTGACGACACCGGCGACAGCGTCCGAGCCGTACACCGCGGAGGCGCCATCTTTCAGCACTTCGACGCGCTCGATCGCGGCGACCGGAATGGAGTTGATGTCGACGAAGCTGGTGGTGACGCTTTCCGCAAACGCGCTGATTGCAACGCGGCGGCCGTTGACCAGTACCAGCGTTGCATCGGCACCGAGACCGCGCAGACTGATTGACGCGGCGCCGTTCGCAGATGAATCCTGGTTGTTGCCACGGGTGGAGAACGCGCCATTGCCGTTCACCGGCAGCTTTTCAAGAAGCTGCTGCAGGTTGCTGTAACCGGATTTTTCAATCGTGTCACGGTCAACGATGGTGAGTGGCGATGGGCCATCGTCACCGGGTGCACGCGCGATGCGCGAGCCGGTCACGACCACTTCGGTCAGGGGTTGATCGGCTGCCTGTTGGGCCTGCGCGGGTGTCGCGGCGAGCGCGCCTAGCAGTGCCACGCATGCGCCAAGCCCGAAAGCTGCGCCTGCGCGTGAACGCGAAGTTCTATCCATTGACGGGTCCTCCAAAATGATTGTGTGGTTTTTTTACCGCGTGCGAGCGACCAGGATGTTCTGGAAACAACCGTCGTGCAAGCGAACTTGGGCGCATCTTGGCCCTCTGCAGCAGATCTGTCAAAGGGGGCGGCGCGATCAGGTGGCCGGGCAACATACCACCGGTACCGTTGCGCCGATGCTACAGCTGGTGTGCGGCGCAAGTCCCCCGGACGGAATCGTCCGGGGGATGGCTCGGTCAGTCCGCAAGGATAAAGGTGACCTTCATCCGTACGCGGTACTCGGAAATCTTACCGTCCTTGAGCACCACTTCCTGACTTGCGATCCACGCCGCCTGAACATTCTTCAAGGTCTGGGTCGCGCGCTTGAGGCCCGACCTCAACGCGTCATCGAAGCTTTTCTTTGAACTTGCGGTTATCTCGGTTACGCGTGCAACAGACATGATTACATCTCCTGATTTTTGTTAGATCACCGACTGGCGTCGATGTGGAAACCCCATCATATGTCACGCGGACGGCTCTGTGGCAGCAGCGCTGCCGCGGCGCTAGACTTTGTCGAGAGCGCGTTGCGCGCCAACTACGGCAGGAGCCATTGCGATGGCGAGCACGGAATCCTGGTATGCGGCTACGGAGCCGGGTGTCATCGAGGTCAAAGAGATACCCGCGGCCAAACTGATGGTCGCGGGCAGCGCCTCCGCTGCTGACGACAGCATGTTCGGGCGCCTGTTCCGCTATATCTCGACGCACGACGTGAAGATGACAGTGCCCGTGGAAGCGCCATTGGGCCGCAATGAAATGCGCTTTTACGTCGGCTCGCGCGACGCCAGCCGCGCGCTGCAGAGCAGTGGCGGCGTGCAGGTTACCGAGATGCCGGCGCGGCTGGTGGTCAGCGCGGGTGCGCGCGGCAGTTATTCCTGGGGCAACATTCACGCAGCCGAGCAGAAACTGAACGACTGGCTGACAAATAACCCGCGTTACCGGCCGGCAGGCGAGGCTTACGCCGTGTTCTGGAACGGGCCCTACGTGCCGGGCATCGTCAAGCGCTTTGAGGTGCACCAGCCGGTCAAGATGCAGGCCATGCACTGAGCAGCTCATCAAGCACCAGTTCTCCTGGCTCAGACCTGCTGCAGCGCCTGTTCCAGGTCGGCAATCAGGTCGTCCGCGTTCTCAATGCCAACGGAGATACGGATCAATGCATCGGTGACGCCGAGGCGATCGCGGGTGGCCTTGGGCACGCCGGAATGAGTGGTCGACGCGGGATGCGAGATCAGCGTTTCGGTGCCGCCCAGGCTAACAGCCAGCTTCATCACCTGCAGCGCATCCAGCATGCGGAACGCCTCGGGCTCGCCGCCCTTGACGGAAAACGCGAACGTTGAGCCGGCGCTGTCGCACTGTTTCCTGAACACCGCATGCAACGGATCGCTGGGCTGCAGAAACCCCAGGTAATTCACGTGCGCAATTTTCGGATGGGTGGCGAGGTAGGCTGCCACGCGCGCAGCGTTGTCGGCGGCGGCGCGCATGCGCAGCGCCAGGGTTTCCATCGAGCGCATGATCATCCAGGCAGTGTTAGGGTCGAGCTGCGTGCCGAGCGCGCTGCGCAGCTGGCGGATGGGCTTCAGCATCGCAACCGAGCCAACGACGCCGCCGGCCACCAGGTCGGAATGTCCGCCGACATACTTGGTCAGCGAATACATGACGATATCGGCGCCATGCTGCAGCGGGCGCGAATACACCGGCCCGAGGAAGGTGTTGTCGACGGCCAGCGGCGGGCGCGCGCCGCCCTGCTGCTTGCCGATCCACTCGCTGAATTCGCGCCACAGCGCCAGATCGATCAGCGTGTTGGTGGGATTCGCCGGCGTCTCGGTCATCATCAGCGCGACCTTGCCGCCGTGCTCGCGCGCCAGCGCCAGCGCTTTGTTAGCAGCCTCGGCGAGCGCCGCGCGGCTGCAGCCGTCGGTGACCGCGACGTTGCGGATGCCGTAGTTCGGCATGGTCTTGTCGATCAGGGTCTCGGTGCCGCCGTACAGCGGCTGGCTGGTCAGTACGACATCGCCGGGACGCAGGTAGGCCCACAGGCCGGTGGAGATCGCCGACATGCCACTCGAGAACACGCAGGCGGTTTCGCCGCCTTCCCAGAGCGCGAGGCGATCCTCCAGCACTTCGAGGTTCGGGTTGTTGAAACGCGAGTAGACCAGTCCGGCACCCTGGCCGGCGGGCGGCTCGCGCCGTCCGGCGGTGTAGTCGAAGAAGTCCTTGCCGTCCTGGGCGGTGCGAAACACAAAGGTCGACGTCAGAAAAATCGGTGGCTTCAGCGAGCCCTCGGACAGCGCCGGGTCGTAACCGAAGCCCATCATCTGGGTTTCCGGGGACAAGGTGCGCGTGCCGACTTTGCGCTTGTGATAGGTGGCGTAGCTCATGGCGGGGAGTCCTGAAGAGGTTGGATGGGTGGATTATGCGGCAAAGCGCGGCGGCCGCCCTTGTTGCGTGAACCCCGATTCGCCGATAGCCTCCGGGCATGGCCGACACCCTGCAGCTGTATTGGCAACCCGGATGCACCAGCTGCCTGCGCACGCGGGAGTTTCTGGCCGCGCACGCGATTGCCTTCGACTCGTTCAATGTTCTCGAGAACAACGGCGCGTTGCAGCGTTTGCAGTCCCGGGGTTTGAGATCAGTCCCGGTCTTGCTGCGCGGCGATCAGCATGTATTTGCGCAGGATCTGGATGAAGTCGCGGCATTCGTCGGCGTCGCACTGCAACGCGAACGCCTCGGCACGGCGGAGTTGCTGCTGCGGCTCGAACAATTCCTGCAGGTTGCCACCGAATTGACGCTGGTGGTGCCGGCCGAGCGGCAACGGGAGCGCCTGCCTGGCCGCGAGCGCAGCTGGCTCGATCTCACGTATCACATTCCAATGATCGTCACCGCCTTCCTGGACGCCGCCGAGGGCGGGGCGCTGAGCTACGACTACTACGAACGAACTCCGGCGCCGGCAGATCAGAGCATCGGGCGGATTGCGGCGATCGCGCAGGCAACAAGGTCGCGGCTGGCAGCCTGGCGGCGCGCGAATGCCGCAGGCGCGGAACTCGACGGCCGGATGCTAACAACCTATTTTGGCAGTCGCGATTTGCCCGTGGTGCTGGAGCGCACCACCTGGCATGTCGCGCAGCATTGCCGGCAGCTGGAGTCACTGATCGCCGGCGGCGCGGGCAGCCCGGCGACCCTGCGGTTGACGCCCGCGATGCTGGCAGGATTGCCGTTGCCGCAGAATGTCTGGGACCCGGAACCGGTTTAGGAGAGCGCCATGGATGAAGAGCAGAAAGCCTTGCTGATGATTGCGATCATGGCCGCGCAGTGCGACCAGCAGCAAAGCGAGGCCGAACGCCAGGCGATCGTCAATACCGTGGCCGGCGCCGGGCCGGAGTTCGACGCCGCATTGCGCGCTGTAGTTGCCGGCGAGGTCAAGCTGGATGCGCTGGCGCGCGCGCTGCTAACGCCCGAGAAGAAGCGCCTGGCATTTGCGGTCGCAACGGCGGTCTGCAATGCCGATGGCGCCAGCAACCCGGCGGAAACCGAGTTCCTGAGTTCCCTCGGCGGCTCCCTCGGCCTGGGCGCCGAGGCGGCTACGATGCAGCGCGAGGCCAGTGAGCTGGCGAGCGTGTCCGTGACCGGCGCCGTCGGAGCCGCCACCAACAACGTGGATTCCGCCGCGCTCGACAAGATGATTTTCGATGCAGCGGTGTTGAACGGCGCGCTGGAGCTGCTGCCGGAGACACTCGCCAGCATGGCGATCCTGCCGCTGCAACTGCGGCTCGTGAACCGCATCGGCAAGGCTTACAACTACGATCTGGGGCGCGAACACATCCGTGATTTCATTGCTGCGCTGGGTGTCGGCCTGACGGCCCAATACGTCGAAGGCTTCGCGCGCAAGTTGTTAGGTGGCCTGCTGGGCGGCATGGGCCGGCAGGCCGCGAGTTCCGGCATGGCTTTCGTCAGCACCTATGCGATCGGGCAGGTGGCGCGCCGCTATTACGCGGGCGGCCGAAAGCTGGAGGCGCTGCAGCTGAAGGAGACCTACCAGTCCATGCTGGGCGACGCGCGGTCCCTGCTCGGCAATGCGCAGACGCAAATCCAGTCGCAATTGGCAACGATCCGCTCGCGCGGAATCAAGGATATCGTCGGCTAACCCTGCGCGGCCCAGTTGCGCGATCGCTCGACCGCGCGGTTCCACTCACTGATGCGTGCCGCCGCCTGGTCGCGCGACATGCGCGGCTCGAAGCGGCGATCGACCTGCCAGTTGGCGCGCAGCTCGTCTTGCGACTGCCAGAAACCGGTGGCGAGTCCGGCCAGATAGGCCGCACCCAGCGCGGTGGTCTCGGTTACCTTCGGCCTGACGACCGGCACGCCTAACAAGTCGGCCTGGAACTGCATCATCAGATCGTTGCGCGACGCGCCGCCGTCGACGCGCAGTTCCCTGAGCGGTTGGCCCGCATCGGCGGTCATGCAGCGCAGCAGCTCGGCGCTCTGGAAGGCGATCGCCTCGAGCGCCGCGCGCGCAATATGGCCCCGCGTGGTGCCGCGGGTGATGCCGATCATCAGGCCGCGCGCATGCGGATCCCAATACGGGCTGCCGAGGCCCGTGAAGGCCGGCACCAGGTAAACGCCGCCATGGTCGGCCACTCCTGATGCCAGTGTCTCAACGTCGCTGGCCTTCGCAATGATTCCGAGGCCGTCGCGCAGCCATTGCACCGTCGCGCCACCGGTGAAGACGCTGCCTTCC